>NZ_NAAD01000008.1 GCF_002093115.1 Geothermobacter hydrogeniphilus
TCTCACATCTCACATCTCACATCTCACATCTCACATCTCACATCTCACATCTCACTTTTTCAACTCGATTCCAAATGACTTGATCTTGCGGTGCAGGTTGGACCGTTCGATTTCGATGGCTTCGGCGGTCCGGGAAATATTCCAGTCGTTCTCCTCAAGTTTCTGCAGCAGGAATTCCTTTTCAAACTCCTCTCTGGCCACCCGGAAAGAGGTTTCCCTGGTGATGTTCGAGACAGTCGCCGAGCGTCGGCCGTTGCGTTTGCCGCCGGCGATGGCAGCCGGCAGGTGATCACAGGTTATGACGGCGTCCGGGACCATGATGACCAGGCGTTCGATGATGTTCTTCAATTCTCGAACGTTGCCGGGCCAGCTGTAGGCGGAAAGGGCGTTGATGGCCTCGCTGTCAAGTCGTTTGCTCTCGCGGCTTTCCTTGCTGCAGAAAAAATTCAGGAAATGCTCGGCAAGCTGCGGGATGTCGGCACGGCGTTCCCGCAACGGTGGGACATGAAAGGGGAGAACATTGAGGCGGTAATAGAGATCCTCACGGAAGTTTCCGGCTTCGATTTCGGCTTCGAGGTCCTTGTTGGTGGCGGCAATGACCCGGACATCGACTTCAATGGTGCGGTTGCCGCCGACCCGTTCGAACTTGTGTTCCTGCAGGATGCGCAGAATTTTCGCCTGGGTTTTCAGGCTCATATCGCCGATTTCGTCGAGGAAGAGGGTGCCGCCGTTGGCCTGGTCGAATTTCCCCTTGCGGGCGGTCGTGGCGCCGGTAAAGGCACCCTTTTCGTGTCCGAACAGTTCCGATTCGATCAGTTCCTCGGGGATGGCGGCACAATTCACCTCGACAAAGGGTTTGCTGTTGCGTCGTGAGTGCTGATAGATGGCCCGGGCGACCAACTCCTTGCCGGTGCCGTTTTCTCCGGTGATCAGAACCCAGCCCGAGGTCGGCGCGGCAATGCTGATCTGCTTTTTCAGTTCGGTGATCGGCGTGCTGTTGCCGATGATCTCGAAGTCTCTCGCCAGCCGCTCCTTCAGGACACGGTTTTCCTCGGTCAGGGCTCCAACCTTCAGTCCATTCTGAATCGAAAGCAGTACTTTTTCCAGAGAGAGGGGTTTTTCGATGAAGTCGAAGGCGCCGAGCTTGGTGGCCTTGACCGCCGTTTCGATGGTGCCGTGGCCGCTCATCATGATCACGGTCAGATGCGGATGACTGCCGGCGATCTGTCGCAGAACCTCCAGCCCGTCAATTCCCGGCATCCAGATGTCGAGCAGCACCAGGTCTGGTTCCTCCTGGCGCAGCAGGGCAAGGGCCTGTTCTCCCGATTCTGCCAGCAGCGGCTTGAATCCTTCATCCTGAAGAATGCCCTGAAGGCTTTCCCGGATACTGCGCTCGTCGTCAACGACAAGGATGGTTTTCATAGATATCTTCCTGAGTTTGGTCGGGGTCAGGCCGTAAGGCTCTGACCGCTGACGGGTAGTTCGACGATAAACCGCGTTCCCCGGGGATCATTGTCTTTCACCCGGATGTAACCGTTATGGTCGGAAATAATGGTTGCGACAATGGCCAGACCGAGACCTGTTCCCGATTTTTTAGTGGAGAAATAGGGTTCAAAAAGACGGGGTTTGTCTTCGGCACTGATACCCTCTCCACTGTCGGCGACGGTGAAGGTTGCCATCTGCAGACCCTGGTTGAAAAGGGTTTCGATTTCGATTGTCCCCTTGCCGTGCATGGCGTCTATGGCATTGTCGAGCAGGTTGATCAGGACCCGCTTGATCTGTTCCCGGTCCATGTCGAAGGTCGGCACCCGGGGATCCTGGCGGAATTGAAACTGAATCGCCTTGTGTCCTTCCTGGTAGAGGATGAGGGTGTCGCTGATGATTTTGTTGAGATCATTGGGTGTTGGATTGCTGGCCGGCATACGGGCAAAGCTGGAAAATTCATTGACCAGGTTTTTCAGTTCGTCAACCTGGTTGATGATCATCCGGGTGCATTCATCAAAGACCGAATCATCGTCACTGAAGCGGTCAAGGTAGCGCCGGCGAAGGCGTTGGGCGGAAAGCTGGACCGGGGTCAGGGGGTTCTTGATTTCGTGGGCGATACGTCGGGCGACTTCACGCCAGGCGGCCATGCGTTGGGCCTTGAGAAGCTGGGTCAGGTTGTCAAAGACGACCACGGTTCCCATGAATTCGTCCTGCTCATCGCGCAGCGTGGTGATGTTGACCAGCAGGGTCAGCCGCTGTTCCCCGACCTGGATGTTCATCTGTTTGCGGATGGAATCCTTGCCTGAACTGACCAGCTCCCGTAAAAAATCCTTGATGACCGGAAGGTAGGTCGGGCCGACGACCTCACGGAAGTTTTTGCCGATGATTCGTGTCGGGGCGATTTTCAGCAACCGGGTCGCCGATTTGTTGATGGTGGTGATCGCCCCCTGTTTGTTGATTGAAATGACGCCGGCGGTGACATTGGAAAGGACGATCTCCATGTAGCGGCGGCGCTGGTCAAGCTTGAGGTTGGAGGATCGCAGTTCGCGGTTGGTTTTGCGCAATGCCTGCTGATGGCTGCGCAGGTCGGCGGTCATCTTGTTGAAGGACTGAACCAGACCGCCGACTTCATCGTCGCTGTGAGCCTCCAGGTGGACATCAAGTTTGCCGGCGGCAACCTGTCCGGTGGCTTCGGCCAACTCCTGCAGGGGGCCGGTGATGCCGCGAGCGAGGTAGAAACCGAACCAGGTGGCGAGAAAAATGATGACCAGGGCGATCAACAGCAAGACGATGATATAGCCCTTCTGGATACGCGATTTGAGAAACTTGGTCCCCTTGTACTGCTCGTAGGAGGCGGAGATCTCCTTCATTTTGCTGACCAGGGAGTAGGGGACATAGTAGTTGACGACCACGGTGCCGACAATATCTTCGGGATTGAAGTTGGAATAAATCGGGACGATCCCCCGAATCAGATCGGCTTTGCCGATCGGCGTGATGCGGGTGATGCGCTGGCCCTGCAGGGCTTCACGAATGGAATCCGAGTCCGGATTGGTGAACTCGACCGCTGGAATGTGGGGATTGGTGGCCCGCACCAGTTCCTCGTAGGTTGCAGAAAAAACTTCAACGATACCGAGGTTGTATTCCTTTTGTTTCTGCATGATCAGGGCTTCCAGTTGTGGCAGATTGCCCTGGTTGAGCAGTTTGTTTTCCTTGATCATCGCCGCCAGCTGGTCGGCATAGTAGAGGGCGTTGGCAGCCGAGTTGCGATAGTAGGTCTGGGCCACCTCAAGCGATTCCTGCAGGGAATTTTCGATCTGGGTGTTGAACCAGTTTTCGATGGTCGTGCTGATGAAGCCGGCCGAGACGAAATAAAGCAGCATGGTCGGCACCAGCGACAGGGTCACAAAAGCCAGCACCAGTTTGCTGCGCAGCCGGGCTCCGGGAACGCCCCGACGACGTTCGACAATCAGTTTGAAGAGATTGCGGAAAATCAGGAACAGAAAAAGGATGATCAACAGGATATTGAGGTTGATCAGGGCCAGAACCAGAACGGTGTTGGAGAAGGAGATGTTGGAGGTGAATTGGAAAAGCTCGGTTTCGAACCGGGAGAAAAGCACCACCAGGACAATGACAACCAGAATGAGAATCCATTCCCGGCGGCGTTTGCGGGTTTCCTGTACCGCGGGGATGTTGTCACTGGAACGGCTCATGAACGTCCTGTCAGGGTAGTTGCGGATATCTCTTAAACTTAGGACAACAGGCCGCGGTTTGGCAAGGGGAAGACGCAAAAAAGGCAGCTGATGCAGCTGCCCTTATCGGTTTGCAAGGTTGTCTTGAAGGTCAGGCCTTGGAGAAGGCAAGTTCCCGCTGGTAGGTCGCGGGGGCTTTCTGCAGCGCGCAGGCCAGATCGGCTTCACTGAACTCCACCAGTTGCCAGTGCTCGGCGGAACTGAGAACCTTTTCAACGGCCTGGTGGTTGATGTCATGACCGGCCTTGAAGGCCTTGATGTGGCCGAGCAGGGGGTAGCCGAGCAGGCTGAAATCGCCAACCGCGTCGAGAATCTTATGGCGGACAAACTCGTCGTTGAAACGCAGCCCTTCCTCGTTGAGAATCTTGTCTTCGCCGATGACCACGGCATTTTCAAGTGACCCGCCCCGAGCCAGACCGTTGGCCTTGAGATATTCGACCTCATGCAGGAAGCCGAACGTCCTTGCCGGAGCTATGTCGCGCCGGAAAACCTCCGGTGAGAATTTGACGCTGCGGTGCTGCTGGCCGATGCAGTGGTGGTCAAAGGCGATATCGTAACTGATGCGGAAGAAACGCGAGGGTATAAGCGAGACCCGCTTCTCTCCGTCAACAATAGTGATCGGTTTGCGGATCGCCAGGTACTTGCGGCTGTGGGGCAGGCTGTGGATGCCCGCGGCAGCGATCATTTCCACCAGCGGCGCTGCGCTGCCGTCCATGATCGGCACTTCCGGACCGTCGATATCGATATGCAGATTGTCAATGCCGAAAGCGGTAATGGCAGCCATCAGGTGTTCGATGGTTGAAACGCTCAGACCCTGCTTGCCGATCACCGTTGCCAGTTTGGTATCAACGACATTGCAGGATTTCGCTTCAATCGAAACGGTTCGTTCTCCATCGCTGCGGTGAAAGATGATCCCGGTGCCGGCATCGGCGGGACGCAGGGTCATGGTGATCGGAGTCCCGGAGTGGAGACCGATTCCGGTCATGGTGACGGGTTGAGCGATGGTTGCCTGAAAAATCATGATAACTGTCGTAACTCCTCGAAAGTTCCGCCTTCACAGGCGTACGGGGGAGTACATATAGCAAACTTCGTGCCTTGTTTGAAGTTTTTTTTTCGGTCGGCGAATCGCCTGTTATTTAATGGCTTTGCAGGATGCTTAGTGTTGTGAAGGGGGACCGGGAAGACGATTGACTTGTGGTGACAGAACCACAGCCTGTGGCGCAGCGTCCACAATCAGGTCACAGGCGTCCCGATCTGAGGATGGCGATCGCGAGCCACAGCCCGAGGAAACCGGCGACCGAATAGCCGAGAAAACCGAGAGCCGGGAAGCCGAAGATCATCGGTCCCTTATCGGTCTGCATGATCAGGGAGGAGCCGATGATCAGCGCGGCGATCAGCAGGCTGAAGGAGAGCCGGTTGCTGGCCTTGTCGAGGTCGGTAATCAGTTTTTCCAACCCGCGATGTTCGAGGTCGATTTTGAACTTGTTGCGGTTGACGCGGTTGATGAACTCCTTGATGTCACGCGGCAGGTGTCGGGCCAGGGAACCGTAGGCCTGGGCAACCCGCAGCATTTCGCGGGAGAGGTTGGTCGGGGTGAGCCGTTCCTTGACCAGCCGTTCGAGAAACGGCCGCAGGTGGGTGATCATGTTGAAATCCGGGTCGAGCTGCCGGCCGAGTCCCTCCATGGCGACCAGGGCGCGGGCCAGCAGCATCAGGTCGGAAGGGAAGCGGATCCGGTAGTGGGTCAGGATCTCGACGAAATCGGCCAGCAGTTTGCCGACCTTGATATCCTGCAGGGGGATTTCGTAATAGTCCTCGATGAATTCCCCCAGGTCGCGATTGAGGGCCTTGAGATTTGATTCGTCGGTCAATTCTCCGGAATAGAGTAATTGGGAGATGATCCGGTCGACATCGCGCTGCAGCACCGCCAGCAGCAGGTCGACCAGTTGTTCCTTGAGATCCTGGTTGATGCGCCCGACCATGCCGTAATCGAGCATGCAGATGGTGTTGCCGGGCAGGATGAAGATATTTCCCGGATGGGGGTCGCCGTGAAAGAAGCCGAATTCAAGCACCTGGCGCAGGAACGAATTGGCGCCGCGATCGGCAATGAGCTTGAGATCGTAGTCTTCGGCCCGGAGTCGTTCGAGATCATTGACCTTGATCCCGGAGATATACTCCATGGTCAGAACGCGTTCGCCGCAGAAATCCCAATGGACTTTCGGGACGTGGACGCTGTCGTCGTCCTTGAAATTGGTTGCGAAACGTTCAATTGTTCGCGCTTCGCGGGTGAAATCGAGTTCACGATGAATCGTGCGGCGGAATTCCTTGACCAGCCCGACCGGGTCGTAGATGTCTCCGCCGGGGAGATGATGTTCGACTAGGTAGGCCAGCCCCATCAGGATGTCGAGATCGGTTTCGATGACCTGAACGATGCCGGGACGGCGGATCTTGAAGACTACCTCTTCGCCGTTGTGCAGGCGCCCGCGATGGACCTGGGCGACGCTGGCGGCCGCCACCGGTTCCGGGTCGAAGTGGGCGAAAAGCTCCGCCAGTGGATAGCCCAGTTCACTTTCGATCTCGATGCGAATCTGCTCGGTGGGCACCGAGGGAACCTTGTCCTGCAGTTTTTTCAGTTCGTCGAGGTAGTCGCCGGGAATCAGGTCGGGGCGGGTTGAAAGCAGCTGGCCAAGTTTGATGAAGGTTGGTCCGAGTTCCTCAAAGGCAAGCCGCAGGCGCTGCGGCTGGCCCAGACGCTCAATGCCCTTGGGCGCCGTGCCGAGGGTGACGATTTTGCGGCCCAGCTCCAGGTAGTAGTTGATGTTGAGCTGTTCGACAAACTGGCCGAAACCGTACTTGATGAGGATACCGAGAATGGTCCGGTAGCGACGGATCGTCCGGATATTCCGGTTGAAGCGGGTAAATGGCAGCATGCTGGCGGCGGGCCGGCGTCAGCGCGACTGGGCGCGGAGCTTTTTTTCCAGCTGCGTCACTTTTTTGCGCAGTTTTTCAAATTCCTCGGTCGTGACGACTCCCATCCGCTGACAGGCCTTGTGGACTTCCTGCTGGGCCATTTCCTGGAGTTTGCTCTGATTCTCTCTGGCGATCCCCTGCAGTCGCTGCAACAGGTCCTTGCCCTCTTCCTCGCTGAGGTTGCAGCGTTGCTTCAGTTCTTCCAGCATCTCTTCGGCCTTTTTCTGCGTCATGGAGACCGCCCCCATCGCCGTGAGAACCGTTTTTTCGATCAGCTCAAGCATTTTATCCTCCGGATCCCTGAGTTATTCCAAGTACTTGAATCCTACCACAGGAGGGCGGTATGGCAACCTTAGAAACCGTCTCCGGTTGGTTCCGCCAGTTTTCGAATGTTTGTCAGTTCAAGACGGGCCGCGGTTTCTCCGGCGGCGATGATCTCCTCGGCGCGATGAAATTCCAGCAGGTTGACCCCCGCAAGTTGCGGGCGCAGCAGCAGGTCGATATCGTCGTGTGCCAGGCGCAGGGCATTGATCTGGTTTTCCATGATGGCGACGCTCTGGGCGAAGACCCGAAAGATATTGGGCGGTCGGCGGTTGCCGTTGGCTTCGCCGCGATTGCCGTTGCGACGGCCGAAAATGTCGCGCCAGAGTTTTTCCACCCGCTCGGCGTTGAGGATGCCGAGCAACGGAGTGCTGCGAACCTTCCGGTCGGTCGTGGATCGTCCGGGCAGAAAGGCTTCATGGCTGCTCTTGTCGACCTCGGGAATGGCGCAGATGCCGAGAACCCGGGTGGCCCCGAGTTCTCGGACGATGGCGGCCGGGACCGGGTGGCAGAGTCCGCCGTCGACCAGGTAGCGATCACCGAAACAGACCGGCGGGAAGATGCCGGGAAAGGCGATCGCCGCCCGCAGGGCACTGAGCAGGTCGCCCTGCCGCAGGACGATGCTTTCTCCGGTTTCGACATCGGTGGCGACCATCGCCAGCGGGATCTGCAGTTCGGAAAAATCCCTGACCGGCAGCAGCTCGGAGAAAAAACGGGTGATTTTTCGGCCGTCGATCAGTCCGCGGGTCGGCAGTATCGGGTCGACCAGGCGGGCGAGACTGCGCCAGTCAATACTGCGGGCGACATCTTCCATGTCGGCGGCGGGAACGCCGGCGGCGTAGAGAGCGCCGATCAGGGCGCCGATGGAGGTGCCGGCGACGGCGGATGGACGGATGCCTTCAGCTTCCAGCACCTTGATGACGCCGATGTGGGCCAGGCCTCGGGCGGCTCCACTGCCGAGGGCAAGTCCCAGCCGGTTTCTTGTTTGCAGTCCTGGCACGGTATTCTGTCCCGTCGAATAGGCAGCTTTACAGGTCGGATCAGTTTGTCGATGGTCGGTAATAACGTTCTTTTTCAGAATAGATGCAGCCGCAGTACTGCTGGCGGTAGAGCCCCATGGTCTTCGAAACGTCAATTCCTTCCCGCCAGCCGACACGGTAGTCCTCGTAGACAAAGACCAGGCCGTACTCGGCGGCGAGATTTTCACCGAAGGCACGGATGGCGTCATGCTGCTGATAACGGGAGTAGAGCAGGCTGGTGCTGAAGCCGTCAAAACCCTGTTCGGCGGCCAGGCGGGCGGTGGCGCTCATCCGCGCGCGGTAGCAGTAGTCGCAGCGTGAAGCGGGATCGGCGGCGACATTGGAGAGGAACTCTTCCAGGGCGTACTCTTCGCTGACGATCAGCGGCAGGTCGACCTGTTCGGCGTATTCGCGGGTGGTGTCGAGTCGGCGTCTGAATTCCTGGTAGGGATGGATGTTGTGGTTGAAAAAATAGCCGGTCAGGAGGTGGTGCTGCTGGCGCAGCATTTTGACCGGATAGATGGCGCAGTTGGCGCAACAGATATGCAGCAGCAGATTCATCGGATTCTCCCTGGCCGTGTGGTCGCAGTCATTCTACTTGGTTTGTCTCCGGAAGGAAAGCCTTGACCCGTTCGATGCTGTCAGGTCCGGGAAGCTCCCAGCGTTTCCAGATGCGGCTGACCAGGCGCCTGGCGGCCGCCGGATCTTCCTGCAGCCGGTGGGCTTCGCGGTTCAGTTCACCGCGCAGGCGGCGCAGGTCGGTCAGGTAGCGCCGCGCGATGTCGGCGGCAACCCGGGCGTCGTTCGGCAGATCCAGGGGGCCGCGATGACCGGCTGACGCCAGCAGCAGGCAGGCGGCCAGGGGGTCTGAGTCAACCTGGATCTCTTGGTGCTGATCGCGTAAAGCGATCTGGCCGAAAAACCGACCGCACTCTTGCAACTCGCCGTGCAGTTCGTAGCGGGTCAATTGAGGCCGGTAATGATCGTAGAGGTAGTGGGTGGGGAATTGCGGCAGCCCGTCCACCAGGATCCGCTCTTCGATCTCTTCGATCAGGTCGGTCGGGGACGGTCGCTCGTGGGCGGTGGCGCCAGTTTCCCGCTCCGGCGCCTCCGGCCAGTTGTCGTTTGTCAGTTCCGGTCCGATCCAGAGCGCGACTTCGCTGTCGAAACGGCTGTCGTCGGGCGTTATGTCGGCGGCGATATTGGCCAGCCTGCGCAACCGGTCTGGGTGGGGGCAGCAGGGCAGTCCGGCTCGCTCGGCTCGGTAGCCCGCCTTGTTCAATCGTCTGGAATCGATTCCGCACCAGGCCGCGAGGCGCAGGCCATGAGAGGATTGCCAGTACAGTTGTTCGACCGCTGCCAGCTCTTCGGGACAGCCCTGCTCGTCGCAGAGCAACAGCAGTTCCCGGTCGACCAACTGCAACAGCGGTTCGGGCCAGTTGAGCAGCAGTCGCAGGTAGCTCAAGGGTCGCCGGCGCAACTCCGACCAGGGCAGCTCGCGGTTGCTTCGGTGCCCGGTGATGACGCAGTTGATGTCGTTCCGCTCCGACTTGACCATCTGCAGGCAGATAAACTCCTGACGTTCCGGAAAGAGTGCCGTCAGTTGAAAATCGCTGCGGATCAGCTCCCATAGCGGTTGGCCGTCAGCTCGGTCGATCCAATCCGCCGGCAGACGGATTTCCAGTCGGGCTCCGGGGGCGGCGCGTCCCAGCAGTTGCAGCAGGTCGTAGTGCCAGCGCGGGGCGGTGGCCGGCAGGGAGAATCTCCGGCTTGGCCAGGCGATGCGCAGTGCCGTGGCCAGCTGTGGACGTTGCGGTCGTTGCGGCGGAGGGGACGGGTAGAGGGTTCCCCGTATCAGGTCAGGTTTGAAATCCGCCGGCAGGGCGGCGATTTCCGCCAGCTGCAATCGTGGCTGCGGTCGGTGACGCAACCAGCGCAACAGGGTACGTCGGCCAAGGGTGGCGGGCAGGCCGATTTCCGCCGCGGCGGTACGGTCGCCGGGGATTTCGGGCGGATTGATGACAAGTTCCCCGGTCTCTTCAGCATCCGTTTGTTCCGATTCGGTGAAGACCGTCGGCAACGGTTCAGATCCGGTCGGCAGCCATTCGACGGCTTCGGCGAGCAGCGTCCGGTTCGACAGGCAGCCGAGCTGTTGCAGTCGTCGCCAGACATGGTGCAGTCGGGCAACAGCGGTGGCCGGCAGCGGTGGTTCCTCGGCTGTTGGCGTCAGCTGTCCGGCCAGTTCATCGGGCAACTGGTTGCAGGCGAAGCGGAGTGCCCGTTCCAGACCGTCGGCGACAACGGTCGGCGGGAGCAGGTCGGCATGACCCACGGCAAGCAGGCGACAGAGGGTGAGCAGAACTTTGCTCCTTCCCGGGTCGCGTCCCCCGGGCCAGGAGTTTTCCGGGGATTGTTCGGAACGGCAGACCCGCAGGCTCTCATTGAGTTCGGGGGTGGTTTCGAGCAGCGCCAGGTGGAGCAGGTTGGTCAGGTAGAGAGCGGACAGTTCTTTGTTGTCCGGGGCGTTGGCCACGGCGAAAAATTTCAGTCGTTCGAGAAGGGACTGCAGTTGCTGCTGGAACTGGCCGGCGCTGCGGACGGTCGCCGCGGAGATGGTTTCCTGCTTGACCGCGGCTCCGCTGTTCAGGGCCCAGATGCCGAGCTGGTCGCGGTCCCAGCAGGCAAAGGTTTTCAAGCCCAGGGCATCGGCCAGAATGACCCCGGTGGCGAGCGCCTGGTCGATATCACCGTCCGGCAGCAGGATCAGGCCGCCCGCCATGTGACTGTCGCGGTTGATCCAGAGAACGAGATGGGGCAGGTCGCGACAGGGGGGATGGATCAGCGGCGGATTGAGCTCGACCTTGCGAAACGGAGTGCGTCCGGATTCGATGACCTGACTGGTCCAGCGGCCAAGTTGAAGAAGAAAACTGTCGAGAGATTCTCTGGACATCGATCTGCGGGAGAATGGGGGAATGGAAAAGCAAAAGGGCCGTCACCATGACGGCCCCGGGGGTCAATCAGCAGGGCTTTATTGCTTATTTTCCCCCTGCAAAAAGCTAGCACAGGGGGTGTGCTTTGCCAACAGGAAAATGCACCATTTTCAGCGGGCCTGTTTCTCCAGTTCAATCAGGATCCGGGTCAACTCGTCAAGCTTGCCCTGCAGTTGCCGGTTCTGCTCTTGAGTCCGTTTCAGGTTGTTGTCGGTCGTGGTGAGTTTTTTTCGCAGGCGCCGGACCTCCCGCCGCAACGTTTCAACCTGTTGTTGCCGGTTGTGGTTTTCAGCGCCCAGTTGCAGCAGTTTGGCGGCCGTCAGGCTCCAGATCGTATGCGGTTCGCTGTCGGCCAGCCGCCGCAGACGTTTGTCGTTGCCGTTGCCGAAGTCTTCAAGCCCCTGGCGAAAAGCTCTGCGGCCGAGTTCGTCGGCATTTTCCGCGGTCGAACTTTCCGGCGAGGATGGGCGATCCTGTTGCTGCAGGCCCGGCAACGGACAACCGGTGGTCAGCAACAACAGCAACAGCAGGCCGATGACAAGGCGCGGCACGGTTTCACTGCCCCCGGCGGCGGTCGATGAGGAAGATGCTTCCCGGCTGGTTTTTCAAATGCTCTTTCATGCGCGCACACTCCCGGCCGATCAGGGCCGCGGTCGGATGCTCGAAGTTGTCTGAACAGACGATGGCAATGGAAATGCTCAGCAGCGGGAAGCGGCGTTCTTCTCCGAAACGGTCACGGGCGTAGAAAAAACCGGCTTCCCGATCAGCTTCAGAATAACAGTCCGGCACCACCCGGTCAAAACGGGCGATAATCTCAGCCGCCATCTGCTCGGCAAGCTCCGGCCGGGTGAGGAAGATATAGTCGTCGCCGCCGATGTGGCCGACTGTATCCCCGGGGTCACCGTACTGCTCGACCACTTCGCGGATGATGGTTCCGGTCAGGTTGATGACATCGCTGCCCCGCTGGTAGCCGTAACGATCGTTATAGACTTTGAAATTGTCGAGATCGGCAAAGGCGTGGGCAAAGGTTTCGCCGCGCTTGATGCGCTGCTCGATTTCCCTGGCGATGGCGAGGTTGCCGGGCAGGCGGGTCAGGGGGTTGGCGTCGAGCTGCAGCTGTTCCAGCTCCCTCAACTTGGTGGCCATGGTTTGAAATTCCCGTGCCAGCAGGCTGAACTCGTCATGTCCCTTGTCATCGACCTTGATGTCGAAGCTTCCGGAGGCGACGTCGCGGATCATGCGGGCCAGTTTCTGCAGCGAGGCATTGATGTACAGGCGCAGCGAGATGGCAACGATGGTCGCCAGCAACATCCCGCAGATGACCAGCACCAGGGTGATCTTGTAGGCACTGCGGCTTTCCCGGCCGAGCAGTTGCAGTGTCTGATCGACCCTGGTGGCGCCGGCGGCGAGGTTCCGGTTGAGCTGCCGCAGGGTTCGTCGACGGGTTTCGGCCAGGCGATCGCGCAGTTTTGCGGTCATCTTTTGTCCGCTGTTGCGGCTGGCCTGAAGGAATTTTTCGCCGGCGGCCAGGTAATCGCGGCCGGCCGCCGCCAGTTGCGGATCGAACTGTCCGCCTTCCAGCGCTTCAAGGGCATCGCGGCGGGCGCGGAACTCGGCCAGCCGCTCCGCCAGGGGAGGCAGCAGGTCCGGTTGGCCGAGAACCTGGTACTGCCGGGTCAACCGTTCTTCACCGAGCAGGCTGGAACGTAGCGACCGCAGCAGGTTCTGGGCGCGGATGTCGACCTGGACCAGGTTGTCCGCCCGGTTGACCTGGTCGTGCAGGCTGTTGAGGGCGTAAGCCACCGCCGAAAGGCTGAACAGGGCCAGGATCAGGTAGCCGAAGACGATCTGGCGGGTCAGGGTAGGGCGGATCAGGCGCATGGTCGGTGCCCGGATGGTCAGGATGAGGAGTCGAACAGTCCGCCCGGGGGCGATGCCCGGCGGTCGAAGTGGCGATAGGCGAGGGGCGTCGCGACCCGTCCGCGGGGGGTGCGGTTGAGATAGCCGCCCTGGATCAGGAAGGGTTCAATGACATCCTCGATGGTGTCCCTTTCCTCGCCGATGGCAGCTGCCAGGGTGTCGAGACCGACCGGTCCCCCGGAGAATTTGTCCATGATGGTGAGCAGCAGCCGGCGGTCCATGTGGTCGAATCCTTCGGCGTCGACCTCAAGTCGGCCGAGCGCCATGTCGGCCACCTCGCGGGTGACCATGCCGTCGCCCTTGACCTCGGCGAAATCGCGCACCCGCCGCAGCAGGCGGTTGGCGATCCGCGGCGTGCCGCGGCTGCGACGGGCTATCTCCAGGGCGCCCGCCGCGTCGGTCGGGACACCGAGCAGTTCCGCGCTGCGCCGGACGATGGTGGCCAGCTCCTCGGACGTATAGAATTCCAGCCGCGAGATGACTCCGAAGCGGTCGCGCAACGGGGATGAGAGCAACCCGGCGCGGGTGGTCGCTCCGACCAGGGTGAAGCGCGGCAGGTCGAGTTTGATGGTCCGCGCCGACGGCCCCTGGCCAATGATGATGTCGAGCTGGTAGTCCTCCATGGCCGGGTAGAGGATCTCCTCCACCACCGGAGAGAGACGGTGGATCTCGTCGATGAAGAGAACATCGCCCGGTTCGAGATTGGTCAGGATCGCCGCCAGGTCGCCGGTTTTCTCGATCACCGGTCCGGAGGTGCTTTTGATGCCGACCTCCATCTCGTTAGCGATGATGTTGGCGAGGGTGGTCTTGCCGAGGCCGGGCGGACCGTAGAAGAGGACGTGATCAAGCGACTCCTGACGTCCGCGGGCGGCGTCGATGAAAATCTTGAGGTTCTCCTTGACCTTGGCCTGGCCGATGTATTCGCTCAACTGCCTGGGGCGCAGGCTGGTCTCGAAGCTGTTGTCGTCGTCCTGAATCTGTCCGGAAATGAGCCGCTCTGTCATGCGCTGATCCTTTGCTGGCGTCGCAGAAACTCTCCGACAGCTGCGTTGCCGTGCTTGTTGCCGACACTTTTGGCTTAGCCAACGGCATTATTGCATGCCTGCGAGAGCATCTTACTTGATCAGGAGCCGGAGGGCGCCCTTGAGAATCTCTTCAACCGTACTGCCGGGGCTGATATCCAACGATTCGATGGCTTTGCGGGCCTGGTTTTCCTTGTAGCCGAGGTTGGTCAGGGCCGACAGGGCGTCTTCCAGGCTGAACCCCGTGCCGGTGGTTGTCGCCGTCTGGCCCGTTGCCGTTTCCGGAGCGGAGGCGCGGGCCTTTTCGCGCAGGTCAACCACCAGCCGCTCGGCGGTTTTTTTGCCGATTCCGGGAATGCTCGACAGCCGGGCGAGGTTCCCCTCGCCAAGGGCGGTCCGCAACTCATCGGTACCGATGTTGGAAAGGATGTTGACCGCCAGCTTGGGGCCGACGCCAGAAACGCCGATCAGTAGCCGGAACATCTCCTTTTCGTCAAAGGTTGCAAAACCGAACAGCTGGAAGCTGTCTTCCTTGACATGGGTCTGAACCTGCAGGGTGACCTGGCCCTGGTCCGGTAGAGCATAGAAGGTCGAAAGGGGGACGATCACCCGGTAGCCTACGCCGTTGACGTCGAGGATGATGTGGTCCAGGGAGCGGTAGGCGATCAGGCCGGTCAGTTGAGCAATCATCGGCGGGTCTCCCGGCGGCGGCCGGTCGCGGCCTGCAGGCGCGCCAGCTGGTTGTTGAGCGGTCGACTGTGGAAGTGGCAGATCGCCACCGCCAGCGCGTCGGCGGCATCCTCCTGGGAAATTTCCGGCAGGTTGAGCAGGGTCTTGACCATCTGCTGAACCTGGGACTTGGCGGCCTTGCCGTAGCCGACCACCGCGCTTTTGACCTGCAGGGCGGAGTATTCGGCGACCGGCAGGCCGGCATTGACCCCGGCGATGATGGCGCTGGCCCGGGCGTGTCCCAGCTTCAGCGCCGACTGGGCGTTTTTGGCCAGGAAAACACTTTCGATCGCCATCGCTTCGGGATGGAACTCTTCGATCAGGGCGGCCACGCCGTCATGGATGATTTTCAGTCGCTGCGGCAGGGGATCCTTGCTGCTGGTGGCGATGACCCCGTTGTCAACATGGCGCAGGTGATTGCCTCGGCCTTCGATCAGGCCGTAGCCGGTCAGTCGTGATCCGGGGTCGATGCCGAGAATGCGCATAGATAAGTCGCGGCGTTGGCTGTCGGGTCTCAGGCGCCGGGCTTCAAGACATGAGTCCGGCACCCGGCGCCCGGCGCCTGAAGCCTGCCTTTATCCCATGATCCGATCCATCTCCTCGTCGGAGATGTCGAAGTTGGCGTAGACGTTCTGCACGTCATCGTTGTCTTCCAACTTGTCGATCAGCTTCATCAGCTGTTCGGCGTGCTTCCCTTCGACCGTGGTCTGGGTTTGCGGCAGCATGGTGATTTCGGCGGTGGTCATCTCCAGCCCGGCGGATTCGAGGGCGTTCTTCACGGTTTCAAAGTCGGCCGGATCGGTAATCACCTCGATGCCGTTGTCCTGTTTGACATCCTCGGCACCGGCTTCCAGCGCCGCTTCAAAGATGGCGTCGAAATCGGCATCGTCGGGGAAGGTGATCAGCCCCTTGCGGTCAAACATGAAGGCGACCGAGCCGCTGACGCCGAGGTTGCCGTTGTGCTTGGCGAAAATATGGCGGACATCGGCCACGGTGCGGGTGCGGTTGTCGGTCATGAATTCAACGATCACCGCCACGCCGCCGGGGCCGTAGCCTTCGAAGACGCCTTCTTCGTAGGTGACTCCGTCCAGGTCGCCGGTGCCTTTTTTGATGGCCCGGTCAATATTGTCTTTGGGCATGTTCGCCTGCTTGGCCTTGTCGACCGCCAGCCGCAGGCGCGCGTTGGCCTCAAGGTCGCCGCCGCCGATCTTTGCGGCCACGGTGATTTCCTTGATCAGCTTGGTGAAGATTTTGCCGCGCTTGGCGTCCTGGGCCCCTTTCCGATGCTTGATGTTGGCCCATTTACTGTGTCCTGCCATACCTGGTATTCTCCTTTGATGCCTTGATATTGGTCGTGCTGCAGCGAAGGCCCCGGTGTCGTCTGTCACCGGCGGCATCGCGGAATACTGTCTCGTCGGGCGTTGCCGGGTGTGGCTTTCCGGTCGCAAAAACGAGCAATCCTACCATAGACGTCGCCGCCGGGACTACTGCAAAAGCCGGCCCGAAGGCCGGCTTTTGCAGATGGGAATCGCTGATTGTCGGGGCTCAGTGTTCGTCCGGAAAATTGCGGTACTGGATGATTTTGGTCCGGTCAATAATTTCAGTCACCCCGTCGATGGCCTCGATAATCTGCAGTGCTCTCGTCCGTTCTTCCCTGCTGTGCATGTGACCGGTGAAGGTGATAACGCCTTCAGCGGCGGTCAGTTCCGTATGCAGGGTGTCGATTTCCTTGTCGGCGGCGAGAGCGATTTCGGCCTTTTTCTGCAGGATCAGGTTGCTGAGAATTTTCTTCGAGGCTCCCTTGCGCTCCACAAGATTGCTGTCCATGACCCCGTCACAGATCATTTTGACGGCCATTTCGTGGGAGAGTCGGGAGGTATTGATGACCAGGTCATAGTCGAGCGGGTCTTCCCAGTCCCGGTCAAAGTAGTATTTGATGAACCCGGCCCGCTGCTGGTCGCTGCGCCGTACCAGGATGCGGGCGTAGTCGGGGTCGAGCCATTCACGTTCCGCCCAGCGTTCGACGCGTTCTTCGAAGGGAGCGATAATCCGCACCCGGAAGACGTTGGCGACCTGCTTGAGCAGGTCCTGGCCACCGCGACCGTAAATGATCACGTTGCCCTGCAGGGCCTTTTCGAGGATGATCAGTTCGATCTGGTGCAGGTCGACGGCCAGTTGGTCGTCGAGGGCATCGACGAATGCCGGCGGCTTTTCATCCGCCTGTTCGATGGCCTCTTCGGTCAGACCGTACTCGCCGGCTACTTCACGGATCGAATCGCCGTCTATCAGGGCGTAACCAAGTTTCTGGGCGGCTTCAACGGCAATTGGGATACCGCCGCTGCCCATCTCGCGTGAAATGGTGATGATGGCCATGATCTGTCCTTTGGTGAAAACGGCGCGGTGCCTGTGTCGTGAGTCCGGTCAGTTCCTCCGTTTCCGTTTGTTGACATGGAAACGGTTGTCCGCTGGACGGACTCGCTGATTCGGATTTTCCAGCCTCGCGAAGTTTAGCAACTGCTGTCCCGCTTGACAAGGGTTTGCTGAACGGCGGAAAAAGCACGATACCTGCGGGAACAGTGCTGGTCAGTATATGGCTTTTTGCATATACCTGAATCAGTGAGCCCTTGGTCGGCGGCCAGCACAAGTCATTGTCCTGCCTGAGCTTCCCAAAAATCACCAGCGAACCTATGGGTGCGCTTCAGATTTTTGGAAATCTCATTCAGGCCAAGCACTTGCACTCTCCATCCAACAGGGGCTCACTGATTCAGGATATACTGTAGGGAACCCTTGATGCTGGAGGAAAAACATGCCTCTGTTGCGGATAGCTGGAATTCTGCTGTCAATCTCGCTGCTGCTCCCGGTCGGCCCGGTCCGTGCGGCACAGGTCAGGAATATCAATGCCGATCAGGCACGGAAGATCATCGCGACAATGGATGATCTTTTTCTGCTCGATGTTCGGACCCCACAGGAATATGCCGAGGTGCGGCTGGACGGCGCCCGGCTGATTCCCATCAATGACTTTGTCGCCCGGATCGCTGAAGTCCCGAAGGACCGGCCGGTCCTGGTCTATTGCGCGGTCGGTTCACGCAGTTCACGGGTTGCCGATTATCTGGCCCGAAGCGGTTATGCCGATGTCTACAATCTGACCGGCGGCATCTGGGCCTGGCAGCTGCGCGGCTATCCGGTGCTGAAGGGGTTGCCCTGATGGGCCTCTTTATCTGGGCGCATCGGGGCGCGTCGGCACGTGCCCCGGAGAATACCCTGGCAGCATTTTTCGCTGCTCTGGAAGATGGCGCCGACGGTATTGAACTGGATATCCAGTTGACCCGCGATGGCGTTCCGGTGGTGCTGCACGACGTGACGCTCGACCGCACCACCGACGGCCGGGGGCGGCTGTGCCGCTGGCTGTTGCGCGATCTGCGGCGGCTCGACGCCGGCAGCTGGTTCGATAACCGATTCGCCGGAGAACCGGTGCCGTTGCTGGAGGAGGTGCTGTCTCTGTTCGGCGGTCGACTGCGTCTTAATCTCGAACTGAAGGATGGTGCCGCCGCCCGCCCGGTCCTCGACCTGGTGCGCCGCTTTCCGCGGGCCGAGGTCGTACTCTCCTCCTTCAATCGACGGTTGCTGCGTCAGTTGCGGCAACACGATGCCGGGTTGCCGCTGGCGGTGCTGACCGACCAGCGGTTCTGGCGACCGGCGCTGGCGGCTGCCCGCCGCCTCGGAGCGGAGAGCCTGAATCCCCGTGTCTCCCTGGTCGGGCCGGCCCTGGTTGCCGCCTGCCGTCGGCGGGGACTGGCGGTTGTTCCCTGGACGGTTGACGGTGATGGCCCCCTGCGGCGGATGCGGCGTTTCGGGGTCGACGGTCTGTTCAGCAACGATCCGGCCGCCGCGCGCCGGGTGCTGCGGTACGATCAACCTGAATCCGTGAGTTCCTTGTCGGCGGACAGCACAAGTCATTGACCTGCCTGAGCTTCCTGGAAATCACCAGTGAACTTCAGATTTCCGGCAATCTGATGCAGACCGGGCACTGGCACTCTCCATCCCACAGAAACTCAACAGGTTCAGGATTAAGGGCGCACGGGGTCCGGTTTCGCCGCTTGCCTGCGGGGGCATCTCTGGTAGTCTTGTCAGACCCGGTCGGATGGGGCCGGAGTTGTCCAGTCCTCTGTTGTTGGAGTCGCCCTTGCTGACCTCTGCCGAGCATGTTCGATCGATAGTTTTCGATCTCGACGGAACTCTCTACACCAATGCCGGACTGCAACGCGAGATCGGCGCGGCGGCTGAAGAACTGGTTTCACGCAGTCGCGGCATCAGCCCCCGCAGGGGGGCGGAACTGCTGCGGGGGTCCCGCGAGCGACTGGCGGAGAGTCTTGACCGGGAACCGACCCTGACCCAGGCCTGTGTTGAGCTGGGGCTCTCGGTCCAGGAACTGCACCGGGTGTTTCAGGATTTCATCCGCCCGGAAAACTATCTGGTCTACGACCCGGTGCTGCAGGCTCTGCTCGACTCGTTGCGGGATCACTGCTCTCTCTATATCTATACCAACAACAACCTGCCGCTGACCTGCAAGATTCTCGCCCTGCTCGGGGTCGAAGAGATGTTCGACCGGCTCTACACCATCGAGTTTCGCTGGGTGCCGAAGCCGGACCCGGTGACCCTGCAACTCCTGTTGGAGGATATCGGCGGGCCGCCGGAGAGTTTTCTTTTCATCGGTGACCGTCATCAGGTCGACCTGCAGCCGGCCGCCGACCTCGGTATCCCGACCCTGCTGGTCTCCGAAACCGCGGATCTATTGCAGATCCACCAGTTGCTGGGCCTTCTTCCATGAGAAAGTCCGAGCAAAAAAGTCACCTTTTACTTGTCAAGCAGCACGTCCTCGGCTAAAATCAGCCCCTTCAAACCGGAGGGATAAATAGGCCAATGACCGAGGAAATTCAGGAAAATCACCGGCTCCGGGAGCTGATCGGTGAGCAGATCAGGAGCCGGGGGGGGCTGCCGTTCATCGATTACATGCGGTTGTGTCTCTATCATCCCGAGTACGGTTATTACATGTCGCCGCGTCGGCGTATCGGCAAGGAAGGCGACTTCTTCACGTCGAGCAGCGTGCATCATCTTTTCGGTCGCCTGATCGCCCGGCAGATCGTCCAGGTGTGGGAGCTGCTCGGCCGACAATCAATGACAGTGGCCGAACAGGGGGCCGGGGAGGGGCACCTGGCTCTAGATATTCTCGACGCCCTGCAGCGGGAGAACCCGGACTGTTATGCCGGTCTCAGCTACCGCCTGGTCGAGGTCAGCCCGGTGAATCGAGAGCGGCAGCAGCAGTTGCTGGCCGGCCATACGGCCAGGGTCGACTGGTGCGAGCTCGAAGCTCTGCGCGGTATGCAGGGCTGTTTTCTGAGCAACGAACTGGTCGATGCCTTCCCGGTTCACCTGCTGGAGAAAAGGGACAACCGGCTGCGGGAAGTCTATGTTGTTGAAAAGGACGACCGATTTGCCGAAGAACTGCGTCAGCCCGCTTCGGCGGTTATCGATTACTTCGACTGGCTTGGTTGCGGCCCGCTGGAAGGCTGCCGTGCTGAAGCCAATCCGGCCGCGGTCGACTGGCTGCGGCAGGTCGGCGATCTGCTTGGGCGCGGGCTGGTGCTGACCATCGACTACGGCTACCCGGCGGAAGAGCTTTACGCCCCGTTTCGCAGTGCCGGGACGCTGCTGTGCTACCATCAGCACCAGAGCAACGATAATCCTTATGTTCACATCGGCTGCCAGGATATCACCAGTCACGTCGATTTTACCGCCCTGCAGAAAGCCGGCGCGGAGGCCGGACTGGAGACCCTCTGGTTCGGTGAACAGTACCGGTTTCTGATGGGGCTCGGTTTTGTCGAGGTGTTGATGGAACTGCAGGCGAAAGAGAATGATCCGCGCAAGGCGCAGCAACTGCGTATGACGCTGAAAAACCTGATCATGCCCGAAGGGGGGATGGGGGAGACCTTCAAGGTGCTGGTTCAGGGCAAGGGGCTCGGCAGCCCCGAGTTGCTCTGTCAGAGAGGTATCGACGCGATACCGATCCCTTAGTGGGCTGATGAAAAACACCCATCTGCTGCGTTGCCCTCACCCCGCGTCAACGACGTACCTTGCGGTACGCCTTATTCCGCGGGGCTGCGGCCGCCTTGCATCTGGGCATTTTTGCTCAGCCCGGGGAACATGGTTTTTTCAACACCCCTGTTAGATCTTGCTATATTTCGTTAGACGACCGTTTTGAGCCAGCGGGGCCCGGCGGTGCGGTTCCAGGTCAGTGCGCTTTGCTGATTTGAGGTATACTTAACAGACACGATTGGAGGTTGCTTCATGAGAGCACAGGTTGAAGAGGTATTGAATCAGGTTCGTCCTGCCCTGCAGGCCGATGGTGGTGATGTCGAGCTGGTTGATGTGACCGATGACGGCGTGGTCAGCGTCAGGCTGACCGGGGCCTGCGGTTCCTGCCCGATGTCGACCATGACCCTGAAAATGGGCATCGAACGAACCCTGAAAGAGAAGATCCCGGGGGTGAAAGAGGTCGTGCAGATCTGAGTTCGGCCTGAACCGGACCCGGGATCGAGTCGACGGAGGTCGCGATGATCCAGGTCAAAACATTCGGTGAGCCGTTGCAGCCGTTCAAGACGCGGCGCGAACTTGAAGAACTCGATGCCAGGGTGAACGCCTTCGTGGTGGAGAATGTCGCCCGGGTGATTTCCGTGCAGGATATGCCGATCACGGAGAACGGGTCGGTGATCGGCATGATCAGGACACTGGTCTACGAGACCTGAGTCCCGAACGGTGAAATCCAGAAAAAAGGCCCTCCAGCCTGAGCCGGAGGGCCTTTTTTATCGCCGCAGCTCAAATCGGATCGGCAGCTGTAGTGCCAGGCGGGGGCCGAAGTCTTCCGGCAGGGGAGAGAAGGGAGCGGCGGCGCGGACCGCTTTCAGGGCCGCCCGGTCGAGCAGCTTGAAGCCGCTGCCGCGCTCGACTTCGCAGCGGCACAGTTTGCCTTCGGCGTTAATCTCGAAGTCGATCAGCACCACGCCCTGCTGCCCGCCGCGTCGCGCCA
This sequence comes from Geothermobacter hydrogeniphilus, assembly GCF_002093115.1. Taxonomy (NCBI): domain Bacteria; kingdom Pseudomonadati; phylum Thermodesulfobacteriota; class Desulfuromonadia; order Desulfuromonadales; family Geothermobacteraceae; genus Geothermobacter; species Geothermobacter hydrogeniphilus. The sequence goes on from NZ_NAAD01000008.1 coordinate 21,790, forward strand.
TCAGCGGGTAGCGCTTGCTGCGGTCGACGCGTTGGCGGATGTCACTGAGGTAGGCCCGGTAGGCGGGATTTCCCGCCGGATCGGCGCGGGGGGCGGCCGGTGCGGGGGCCGTTTCAGCAGGGAGCGCCTCTGCGGGTACGGTTGCCGGTGACGGGACGGGGGCGGTGATTGCCGTGGATGGCGGGAGTCGGTGCGGCGCCGGGGGCGGTGGTTTCGGTGCGGACGCCGCCGGTGTCGGGTGGGCTGTCTTTACGACCGGTGCCGGTTTCGGCGCGGCTTTTTTGATCGGCCGTGGATCGGTCCCGGCTGCCGGTGGTTTCGCGGGCTGAGGTCGCCGGGTTGCCTGGTGAGGCGGAGTCGAAGGGCGAACCGCCGGCACGGTCGGCTTCGGGGCGGATGTGAAGATCAGCCCGACCTTGATGGGTGCCGGAGGGTCCGGCATCCGGACCTGGAGATCATAGATCATCCCTGTCAGGGCCAGACCAAGAAAGTGCAGCCCCAGTGAGATCAGCAGGGGGCCGCTCCAGGGGTGGCCTTCTTCATGGCAGCAGCGTCCGATCACAGTTTCTCCTTGTCAGTAGTGGAAGGCCAGGGTGGCGTAAGCGAAGAGACCGGTCTCCGGGACCTTGACGCCGCTGCTGAAGGGGTCGCGCTGGTAGGAGAGATGGCTGAAGTAGAAGCGGTCGAAGATGTTGTTTACCCCACCCGTCAGCGACCACCGGTTCCAGTCGGCTCCGGCCTTGACATCCGTGACCGCCCAGCCGGCGGTTTCCTCTTCCTGCAGGTCCGGGTCGACCCGGTTCTGACGGTCGGCGAAGCGTTCGGTCGCCTCGACGAACCAGTCGCCGTTGTCGTAACGCAGGGCGAGACGGCCGTTTAAGGGCGGGATCTCCGCCAGCGGGCGGTTGCTGTCGTCGTTTTCCGCCCTGACGTAGGAGAGGCTGCCCTGCAGGAAAAGATCGAAGGGCAGAGATGCCTGGCCGCTTAACTCGCCGCCTTTGAACCTGGCGTCGACATTCCGGTAGGTACGGGCCTGGATCAGCGGACCGGTGCCGTCCGGGTCAGGTTGTTCGGTGATGTAGATAAAGTCCGAGATTCGGCTGTAGAAGAGGGAGACGCTGGCGAAGAGGGTCTCGCCGGACCACTTGGCGCCGAAATCGACCTGGGTGTTGCGGCTGGCGCCAAGGTTCGGGTTGCCGAGCCAGTTTTGACCCGTTGTCCGTTGCAGGCCGATGTAGAGTTCCTGCTGGTCGGGGGGGCGGCTGACGGAGGCGGCCCCGGTGAAGATTTCCAGCTGGTCGGTCGCCTGCCAGGTCAGTTGCAGGTTGCCGCCTGGTTCGGTGAAGTCGGTGTCCGCGGCGATTCCGGGAGCGAAATAGGGTTGATAGAGGCCGGCGAGGCGCGTGGCGGAGAGCGCCTTCGCCTTGACCTCGGTGTAGTCCAGTCGCGCGCCCCCCTTGAGAGTCAGGCTCCCGGTCAACGGCCAGCTGTATTCGGCAAAGGCGCCAAGATTGTCGATATCGACATCGGGAATCATCGGCTGCGGGTCGTAGCTCATCCACATGGCCGATTCGTTGGTTGCGTCCCAGTTGCGGCGGTAGATATCAATTCCGCCGCTCAGGGTGCCGGGGCCGAGCCGGAAATCACCGTTCAGCTTGGCACCGGCGGTCATGGTTTCGGCGTCCGTCAGCATCATGGCGGGGCGGGTTACCATCATGCTCGGCCGTGAACTTTCGCGCAGGCTGTCATCCATCCGGTGCTCGACGCGGTTGTACCAGGCCTGAAAATTCAGTGCGGTCAGGTTGGCGGACAGGTTGTGCAGCCGGGTGGTCCAGTTGACCCGGTGGGTGCGGTCGTAATCGGCATCCATCAGCAGGTAGGGATAGAGGACGTGGTCGGCGTCCTGGTAGGCGTAGCTGATTTCACTGCGTCCCTTTGCCAGCTTGTAGCCCCCTCTGGTCCAGAGGGTGTTGATTTCGTAGGCCTTCGAATCGATTGCCTCGGGCCGGTAGCGGTTGGGGCTGGTGGCCGGGTAGATTTCGGTCAGTCGTTTGCCGTCGCCTGATTCCGGGATGTCGGAGGTCTTGTAGGCATAGCCGAGCAGTCCGTCGAGGGTCTCGCCGCCGTAGCTGCCGACCAGGGAGCTGTCGAGATAGTTGTCGCTGCCGTAGCTGAGGTTGGCCCTGAAACCCGGTCCTTCGCCCGGTGCCCTGGGTACGGCGTTGATCATGCCGCCCATGCTTCCCGGGTTGGCCAGGTCATAGGGCCCCTTGATGATTTCGATCGATTCGACCTCGGCGAAGTCGAAGTGAAAGGAGGGCGGGTCCATGCGCGAGGGACAGCCACCCTGCAGCCTGACGCCGTCGAGGAAGACGTTGATGTTGTCGCGCATGAGACCGCGCAGCACGATATCGTTGGCGATCGCCCCCTTGCGTACCGAGCTCAGGCCCGGAACCGCCTGCAGGGCCTCGCCGATGTCCCTCGCCGGGCTCTCCCGCACCTCGCGGATGGTCAGACTCTCCTGCTGTGACGACTGTCGTTGGCCGCGGACGGTGATTTCGTCCAGCAGGGTGGTCTCGGCCCGCCCGGTCACCGGGACCATGAACAGCGTGACAAGCAGCAGTCCTGACATGGTTGCCGACAGACTGCGTCTCATCGTGCCAACTCCTGGGACTGGTCGAGCCGGCGGTGCTGTTGTTGCTCGTTCAGACAGCCCCGGACCGGGCTGATGATCAGCTTGCGGATCTGGCGCAGAGTTGGCCGGCCGGGCGGTGTTCCGCGGACAGTGAGTGGGTCGATATTTCTGGACCGATGAACGAAACGGGTTGCCGGCATCTTCCCTCCTGTCCGGGTTTGGCAGAAAATGTTTTTTATGAAACAAAATTTACCGGCACGTTAGGTGAAAATCCAGTGTGCTTAGGATTGAAGTGTGATAAAAGATGTTATGTTTAAAACATTCTCCTGAATCAGTGAGCCCCCTGCACTCTCCATCCAGCAGAAACTCATTGATTCAGGATTTCGAAAGAGGGTACGTATGCGGGGAACCGAACGACGCAAGCTGGTGCTGGAGCGCCTGGAGGCAGAGGGCAGCCTGTCGATAAACGAATTGGCCGCCGTTCTCGGGGTGTCGAAGATGACTGTACACCGCGATCTGGATTTATTGGAAAAGCGCGGCGCCCTGCGACGGATTCATGGCGGTGCGGTGTTGCCGAAGCCGGAAGCTCCCGTTGAGCAGGAACGCAGCGGGGGATCTCACGGGTTGCGGGAATGTATGATCTGTTTCCGTCCGGCCACCCAGCACCTGGTCTACAGCATGACGCTGCGTGACGGAACCCAGCGTCACGCCTGCTGCCCCCATTGCGGCATCTCGGCCCAGCTCAGCCTCGGCGCCCAGGTGATCATGGCCCTGACCGCCGACTACCTGAGCGGCCAGCTGCACAGCGTACAGCGTTCCTTTTTTCTCTACGGCAGCACCGCCGCGCCCTGCTGTCGGCCGTCGATTCTGACCTTTGTCGAGGAGGAGAACGCGCGCCGCTTCCAGGCCGGGTTCGGTGGTGAGCTGGGACGTTTCGAGGATGCCCTCAATTATCTCCGCGCCGAACTGCAGTTCAACGCCGGAGAGCCAGGCTGCCCGTCCTGCGCGGTGCTGGTTGAGGAAAATGCCGGTCGGAATTCAGTGACCTGAGCGGTCTGTGAGTTTCAGCAGCCAGCCCTGTCTGGTGTCAATCGCCCCCTTGGGACAGAGTTCCTGGCAGCAGAAACAGCGGATGCAGAGTCGGTCGTCGATCTCGACCCGCTGGTCGAGTTGCATCGCCTGTGGCGGGCAGTGATCGACGCAGTGCCCGCAGCGAATACAGGCGGTCGCATCGATGACGGGCCGGGCGCTGAGAGCCCGCTTGAGCCGGGTCCGCAGGAAGGCGGGCAGGCCGAAGCCGGCATCGGTGCTTTTCGCCGGGCGGAACGCGGGGCAGCGCAACGTCTCAAGCGCGTCCCCTGCCAGTTGCAGCTCTTCGATTCGGGTATGCCACCGTCCGCTGTCGCGGGCGACCTTCCAGGTCCAGACCTGGTCCGCGCTCATGCCGACCAGCTCACCGGCGACCGTGTCGACGGCGACCGGATCGCGGCCCGCCAGCAGGGCGCCGATCGGCACCGGGTCGCCGCTGCCGGGACCATCCCCCTCCATCCCCACCACCGCGTCGACAATGGTCAGGGCCGGGGAAACCTGCTCCGCCAGCTCCAGCAGCATCAGCGCGAAGAACTCCTTGTCGGCTCCGGCCTGCAGGTGCAGACGCGGTTTGCGCATCCCCACCACCGCCCCGAACAGGTTCTTCACCGCGCAGGTCAATCCCATCATCTGGTGGGTCTTGAGCTTGGGCAGGTTGATGATGACATCGGCGTCAAGGATGTCGCGAGCGATCTCCAACTGGTGAAAGGTGCCGCCGTCGGCGGTGACCGGCTGTGATTCGGTGAAGGGGGCGAAGCGGGCGCCGGTCTCCTCGATCACCTGCAGGATGCCGCATTTGCGCGCCACCTGTTCGGGCCGGCCGAGACCGGGAGAGTCCCCGACGCTGACGATGCCGCCGGCCGCCTGCGCCAGGCGGATCACGGCGCGGACGATTTCCGGATGGGTGGTCACCGCCTTGTCAGGAGATTTCCCGGACAGCAGATTCGGTTTGAGCAGCACCTTCCGGCCGGGCTGGACAAAGGTTTCGATGCCGCCGAGGGGGGCGAGCAGCTGCCGCAGGGCGGCGTCGATCGCGGTCGGCCGGTAGTCGGCCAGGGCCTGCAGGCTGACAGTGTTCATCGGCCGATGACCTGCAGCTGGACGCGTCGTCGCCGCGGACCGTCGAATTCGCAGAACCAGATCCCCTGCCAGGTGCCGAGCTGCGGCTGGCCATCCTCGATGATCAGGGTTTCGCCGGCGCCGACCAGGCTGCTCTTCAGGTGCGCGGCGCTGTTGCCTTCGAGGTGCCGGTAGTTGTCTTCAAAGGGAACCAGCTTGTTCAGTTCCATCACCAGGTCGCGGACCACATCCGGGTCGGCATTTTCGTTGATGGTGATCGCGGCGGTGGTGTGGGGTGTGCAGAGGACGCAGATGCCGGAGCGGATGCCGCTGTCGGCAACGGCCTGCCGCACCTGATCCGTGATGTCAATCATCTCCACCCGCTGTCGGCTGAGAACTTCGAAGGTGGTCATGCCGTGGAATCTTCGAGGGCTTTGAGTACTGCTGCCACGGCGGATTTCTTATACAGCAGGCCCATGTGTCCCATGCCCTGCAGTTCGATCTCGCGGCTACCATTCAGTCGGGCGGAGGCGGCCGGGATGACAATATTGTCGTGGCGGCTGTAGATGGAGGTCAGGGGGATGTCGGACGGCAGTTTGCTGGCATTGAGTTCGGCCAGAAAGGTTGATCCGGGCAACAGGTTGCGGGCCAGCGGGCTGACGGCGAAGGGGGCGAGTTTCGAGCCGCCGTTCGGAGTCCCGAGCTGGATGCAGTGCGCCACCCGCGCCGCGCCGCCGCGGCGCTGGATATAGTTGCGGGCGAGGATGCCGCCCATTGAGTGACCGATGAGAATGACCTGCTCGACCCCGGCCTGCAGGCGCAGTCGGTCGACCTTCTTGGCGATCAGTTCGGTGAGGACCTCAATGTCATGCCAGGCTGACAGGTGCAGGCTGTAAATCGTGCGATAGCCGGCCCGCTTCAGCCGCCACTTCAACCACCACCAGCAGGAGCGGTTGTGAAACAGCCCGTGCAGCAGAATAATTGGAGGCTTGCCGCCGTCAACTGTCGGTTTTTCTTTCGGCCAGATCCAGCCGAGCGGGTGCAACACCACGCTGACGAACAGCAGCAACGTTTCGCTGACCAGCAGCCGCAGGGCCAGCAGCAGGCGACGCGGGGCGAAACGCTGTTCCAGCAGTTGCGGACTGAGGTTGGCCGACTCGTACCAGTAGATGGCGTAGGAGAGCAGCGTGATCAGTGCCACGATCGCGAAGACGATGGCTAACATATTGAAAAATATATGCATATTGAGATCCTTGCAGGGGCACCAATTATGCCATGGGACCACCCGTCCGTCAAACATGACGGATATGTCCCAAGTCCACCAGCTGTTTTGTGGACCGAGGGTGGCGGAACGGGTGGAGATGCGAGGCGCCGCGCCGTTTCGGGCGCAAACGTAGCCGAGCTACGTTGAGCACCGAAGCGGTGAAGGCAACGAAGCAGATTCAGCCGTAACGACAGCCGAATCCCGAAATTGTCGGTGGATTTGGGATATGTTTTCCTTGTGCTACAATTCTCTGATGGAAGAGCAATTGCAGCGGTTTTATCGCCACCTCGACGTTGAACGCAACCTGTCGGTGCATACCCGTAAGGCCTACCGGCGCGACCTGGAGGAATTTATCCGCTGCGCTCGTGGCTATCTCGGCCTGGAGGAAGGGCAGGCGTTCCGGGTCGACCGGGTCGACCGCCTGCTGCTGCGGCGGCATCTGGCCGAACTGCACCGGCGCAACCGCAAGTCGACCATTGCCCGCAAGCTGGCCGCTCTGCGGACCTTTTTCCGTTTCCTGGTGCGTGAGGGGGATCTTGACGCCAATCCCGGCGAGCTGATCGCGACCCCGCGGCAGGACAAGTACCTGCCCTGTACCCTCTCTGTCGACGAGGTGTTCGGACTGCTCGATCATGGCGGTGACGGGGATCTTCTCGCCCTGCGCGATCAGGCGATGTTCGAGCTGCTCTACAGCAGCGGGCTGCGGGTCGGGGAGCTGACCGGGCTCGACGTCGGAGATCTCGACCTTGCCGCCGGCCTGGTGCGGGTGCTCGGCAAGGGAAGCAAGGAGCGGATCGTTCCCGTCGGCACCAAGGCGCTGGCCGCGTTGCGGACCTATCTCGACGCACGCTCCGCTGTCGCCCCGGATCACCCCCTCTTTCTCAACTGCCGGGGCGGCCGCCTGAGTCCGCGCAGTGTCCAGCGGCAGCTCAAACGCCGGCTGCTGAAAAGCGACGTTTTGCGTGACGCTTCCCCCCATGCCCTGCGACATTCCTTCGCCACTCACCTGCTCGATTCCGGTGCCGACCTGCGCGCCATTCAGGAGCTGCTCGGTCACGCCTCGCTCTCCACCACGCAGAAATACACCCGGGTCAGTATTGAACACCTGACCAGCGTCTATGACCAGGCGCACCCCCGCAGCCGCAAAAAAACGTCATCCTGAATGTTCTCGATCGATGCTCATGCAAGGGGCTGATAATCAAGTGACTAAAAATGACTAAATAGGTCAGATTTTGCTTGACAGTCGTGAGTCGCTGAGTAGAATTGTCAGGAAATTTCGGTTCCACCAACAACAGACAAACAAGGAGATGAATATCATGAGTGTTCTGGTTGGAAAGCAGGCCCCCGAGTTCACCGCCGCCGCCGTCATGCCCGACGGCAGCATCAATGCCGAGTTCAAGCTCGCCGATTACAAGGGCAAGTATGTTGTCCTGTTTTTCTATCCGCTGGATTTCACCTTTGTCTGCCCGACCGAGCTGATCGCTTTCTCCAAGCGCATCAAGGAATTCGAAGAGCGCGGCGTGCAGGTCATCGGCTGCTCCATCGACTCCCAGTTCACCCACGTCGCCTGGCGCAACACCCCGGTTGAAGAGGGCGGAATCGGCCAGGTCACCTATCCGCTGGTCGCGGATGTCAAGCATCAGATCTGCCAGGCCTACGACGTTGAATTCGAAGCCGGAGGCGTCGCCTTCCGCGGTTCCTTCCTGATCGACAAGGAAGGCGTCGTTCGTCACCAGGTGGTCAACGATCTGCCGCTGGGTCGCAACGTCGACGAAATGCTGCGCATGATCGATGCCCTGCAGTTCACCGAACAGTACGGCGAAGTCTGCCCCGCCGGCTGGAACAAGGGGGATGAAGGGATGAAGCCGAACGCCGAAGGCGTCGCCTCCTACCTTGCCTCCAACGCCGAGAAGCTGTAGAGTGAGGGAAGCGGCGAGGTGTTGCCGCTTTGGATTATTTTGTCAACAAACAAGGGGGCCCCGGAAGGGGGCCCCTTGTTCTTTTTTGGGCGGAAAAGAGAGCTGAACGATGAGACTGAGTGTCGCCACCAATTTCGATCCGCAGTTGATTGAATCCCTGAAGGATTATCCGGTTGTCGAGTTGTTCGGCAAGTTGCGGGAGGACGTGGTCGGGGGAGGGCGGGCGCCCTACCAGCTGGGCAAGGTTTCCCGCCGGCAGCTTGCCGAACATGTCGCCCAGGCGCGGGACGCCGGAATCGCCTTCAACTATCTGCTCAATGCCGCCTGCCTGGGGAACGTTGAAATCACCCGCCAGGGGCAGAAGAAAATCAACCAGCTGCTGGAGTGGATCAGCCGCATCGGCGTGACCTCGGTGACCGTCGCCACCCCCTTCATGCTGCAGCTGGTCAAGACCCGGTTCCCGCAGCTGCGGGTCCGTATCTCCGTATTCGCTGGCGTCGACCGGGTGCGCAAGGCCCAGATGTGGGAGGAGATGGGAGCGGACTGCATCGTGCTTGACAGCATCCTGGTCAACCGCGAGCTGCAGACCCTGCGGGAGATCCGCAAGGCGGTCCGTTGCGACCTGGAACTGATGGCCAACAACAACTGCCTGTCCGGTTGTTCCATGTCGCCGATGCACATGAACGCCCTGGCGCATGCCGGCCAGACCGGGAGTGAGAACAAGGGTTTTTTCGTCGACTGGTGCTTTCTCAAATGTACCGCGATGAAACTGGAAGATCCGGTTAATTACATCCGTTCCGAGTGGATTCGTCCCGATGATCTGCCGGTCTATGAAGAGTTGGGCTACGATCTGTTCAAGATCGCCGAGCGCGACCTGCCGACCGAGATTCTGCTGGCCCGGGTCAAGGCCTATGCCGCCCGGCGTTTTGACGGCAACCTGCTTGATCTCATTCAGCCGTACGGGTTTCAGGGGATCAAGGAGGGGGCCCGTTATTATCGTCGCGGGCTCGGTTGGATGCTGCGGTTCCTGATCCGTCCGGGTCTGGTCAACCCGTTGCGGTTGATGCCGCTGAAACGGTTGGCGGAGCTGCGCGGCATGATCCGGCCGCTGGAGGGGGATCCGCCGGTCTACATCGACAATCGCGCCCTGGACGGGTTCCTGGAGCGGTTCCAGGATCAGAGTTGCCGCGATGTTGATTGCGAAGATTGCCGCTGGTGCCACCAGTTCGCCGCCAGGGCGGTTCGAATCGACACCGCCAGTCGGGATCAGGCCCTTGCCGCCTATGCTGAACTTTTCGATTCGATGCATGGCGGCGATATGTGGCGCTATCTGCCGCGGAAGAAGGACGGAGTGCCGCAGGGGAGTTGTCGTGACCCGGAATGTTCAGGGTGAGCGGCGCGCGCGGTAATCCCGGATGGCCGCGTGCAGGGCGTCGGCGGCCAGGTTGGAACAGCTCAGTTTCTCTTCCGGCAGGCCACCGAGAGCGGCGGCGACATCCGCGTTGCTGATCCGCAGCGCCTGCTGCAGGGTCTTGCCGTTCGCCAGTTCCGTCACCATTGACGAGGTGGCGATGGCGGCCGCGCAACCGAAGGTCTTGAAGCGGATAGCGGTGATGATATCCCGTTCAACCCGCAGGGTGATGCGCATGATATCGCCGCAGTTGATATCTCCAACCTCGCCGATGCCGTCGGCATCTTCCAGTTCGCCGGCATTGCGCGGGTGATAGAAATGATCTTTGACGGTTTCGTTGTACATGAGTTTCTAAGCCCGGGCCTGCAGCGGGACGGGATCTGATTCCAGCTGCTTTTCATCGTCCTTCGGGAGTGTGAGGATCCCGTCGCGCAACGGCAACAGCCTGGTTTTCAACCGTCGCGGCTGCTGCTGGTCATGGCCGGCCAGGACCACGGTCACGCCCTTGTCGGACAGGTCGGTGATCAGTTTTTCGAACATCGGCAGCGCCTCGGTGTCCAGCCCGGCGCTCGCTTCGTCCAGCAGCAGCAGCCTCGGGCGCAGCACCAGCGCCCGCGCCAGGGCTACCCGCTGGACTTCACCGCCGGAGAGGTTGTCGCTGTGCCGGGATTCGAAACCCTCCAGGCCGACGGCCGCCAGGGCCCGTTCGATACGGCGGCGCTGCAGATCTCCCTTGATGTCCCGCAGGCGCAGGCCGAAGGCCAGGTTCTGGTAGACGGTGCCGTTGAAAAGAAACGGGCTTTGTTCAACCAGGGTGATCTGCCGGCGCAGTTGCTGCCGTTGCCTCGGGCCGGTCACCGGCTCACCGGCAAACCACAGTTCTCCCTGTTGCGGGACCAGCAGTTGCGCCAGCAGTTGCAGCAGGGTGCTTTTGCCCGCTCCGTTGGGACCGGTCAGCAGATAACGTCCACCGGCCTGCAGGTCGAGAGTGTTCACCCGCAGGGTGAAATTGTCGCGACGGAAAACGACATCGCGCAACCGCAGAAGATCGTCCATTCGATTCACCTCTGTTGCATCAGGTTGAGAAACAGGTTGATCATCAGTGCCACGCTCAGCAGCACCATGCCCAGCGCCAGCCCGAAGGCGAACTCGCCCTTGCTGGTCTCCAGGGCGATGGCGGTGGTCATGGTGCGGGTGTAGCCGCGGATGTTGCCGCCGAGCATCATCGCCACCCCGACCTCGGCGATCACCCGACCGAACCCGGCGACAATGGCCGCCATGACGCCGAAACGAACCTCCAGCAGCAGCTGCCAGGTGCCGCGCAGCCGGCCCGCCCCCAGGGTCAGGGCGGTCGGCAGGATGCGCGGGTCGGCGCCGGTCACCGCCGACAGGGTGTAATTGGCGATGATCGGGGTCGCCAGCACCGTCTGCCCGGCGATCATCGCCCAGGGGGTGAAAAGCAGCCCGAGACCGCCCAGCGGCCCCTGGCGGCTGAACAGTCCGAACAGCAGCAGCCCGACGACCACCGTCGGCAGGGCCATCAGGGTGTTCAGCAGGGTCAGGATGATCCGTCGTCCGGGAAAGGTGCCGACGCCGACCGCCGCTCCGAGCGGCACCCCCCAGACGGTCGAGAACACCGTCGCTGTCAGGGAGGTTGCCAGGGAGACTCCGACGGCGCCCAGCACCTCCCCGTTGAGGTGGATGATCATGCCGAGCGCGGTGCCCAGCGATTCTAGCAGGTAACCCAAGTCAGGCTCCCGTCAATCCGCGACGTAAAAGAGCTGTTCACCGCCGCGGCGATAGCCGGTGATCAGTTTTCTGCCGGTGTCCGAAGTGAGGAAATCCATGAATTTCCGCGCCAGCTTGACCTTGACATGGGGGTGTCGGGCCGGGTTGACCATGATGACTCCGTAGGGATTGAACAATCTTTTGTCCCCTTCGACCATGACTCCGAGGTCAATCTTGTCCCGGTAGGCGAGGTAGGTGCCGCGGTCGCTCAGGGTATAGCCGCGACGTTCGTCGGCCATGGTCAGAACCTCGCCCATGCCGCGGCCGGCCTCAAGGTACCAGTCGCCCTCCGCCTTGATACCGGCGGCTTTCCAGAGCTGGAGTTCGCGGGTGTTGGTACCGGAATCATCCCCGCGGGAGACAAAGGTCGCCTGCGTCAGCGCGATTCTGGTCATCGCTGCCACCGCGTCCTTGAGTCCCTTGATGCCGGCCGGGTCGCTTTTGGGGCCGAGAATGACGAAATCGTTGTACATCACATCCCGCCGGTCGACGCCGTAGCCGGCGGCCACGAATTTGTCCTCCTTGCTGCGGGCGTGGACCAGCACCACGTCGACATCGCCGGTTTCTCCAAGTTTCAGGGCCTTGCCGGTGCCGACGGCGATGACGTCGATGTGGCAGTCGTTGGCCTTTTCAAAGGGCGGCAGCAGTTCGGCCAGCAGCCCGGAATTTTCGGTCGAGGTGGTGGTCGCCAGGCGCAGATGCTCGATGGCGAAGGCGGGCATTGCGAGCAGGACCAGCAGGGTTGTTATCACGAAATGACGTAACATGTTCTTTCCTCCCAAGGATCATCCGGATCCGGCATGGGCCGGATCCGGATTGACTGTTAATCCTGAATCAGTGAGCCCCTTGTCGGCGTATAGCACAAGTCATTGCCCCGTCTGAGCTTCCCAAAAATCGCCAGCGAACCTATGGGTGCGCTTCAGATTTTTGAAAACCTCATTCAGGTCAAGCACTTGCACTCTCCATCCAACAGGAACTCACTGATTCAGGTTAATAGTAAAACTGCGCCTGCATTCTGAAAACCACATCATCGCCGTTGTTTTTCAGATCGTCCTGCACGAAGGTGAGATCGGTCTGCAGCTTGGCCAGATGCTTATTGAAGTAGTAGTTGACGCCGACCTGGGTTTCGGACTTGTCAAACTCTGCCGAGACCTGTCGGGTTGCCGTTTTGCTGTCGGAGTCGATGGCCGCATAACGTACGCCGACCTCCAGGGTCTGCGGGAGAACCTGGTAGCCCGCCTGCAGGTAATAACCGTCCGCATCCCAGTCCTCGCCAATTTCCGGGTCGGCATTCATGGCGTAATATTCGCCTGCCATGGTCAGGGCCGACCATTTGTAGTTGATGTTGGCTGTCATGACCTGCACCTTGAGGTCCTTTCCGTAGGCGGTGGTGAACTCTGCCTTGGTCATGGCATCGAGGTTGAGTGCCTTGTCGAGGACATCGTTGTCTTTGTCGAAATTGCTGCCGACGTCATCCCCCGTGACCGTGTTATAGGAAAATGAGGCGCCGAGGTTCAGCAGGGCTTTTTGGGGTGGAAAGCCTGCTTCATTCATCTTGAAGGAGCCCAGCGGGTTGATGTCGATGCGTCCGTTGTACATCAGGTGATTGTCGGGATTGCTGATGTTCGGACCATTGCCGTTAAACACCCCGACGCGGTATTGCAGCAGTTTGTGTTTAAAACTGCCGGCAATCTGAATCCCCTGATCCCGTCCGAAATTGAAGGTGTCATTGGCCAGCGAGCGGTCGGGGAAAAGCTGCCGTGAAGCCGAAGTCAATTCCTGACGGGCCTGCGGGGGTTTGAACTGGCCACCCTGCAGCACCAGCGGAGCCCCGAATTTGTAATTGAGATAGGCATCTTCGGTTTTGAAGCCGCCGGCCATCTCTCCCTGAAATTTGTAACCGAATTTCCTGTTGACCAAGTGCCCTTTCAACTGAATTTTGAAACGGCGGATATCAAAGTCACTCTTGTTGTTTCTGGCGGAGTCATCATAGTCGCTGTAGCGGTAAATCAACTGGGCATAGCCGCCGATCTGCGCCTTGTAGTTGCCGTCGGCTGTTTCGATCGTCATCCCCTTGCCCGGCTGGTAGTAGGCAAGAGCGGGATTCCTGGTGGCCTCGGCATAGTCTTCAGCGGTAATCACGCCTTTGTCTTTGAGGATATCCTCCAGGGTACGGGCCCTGGCTGCCGGAGTCAGACAGCCCATCAGTAAAACTGCTGCGACACACGAAATTACACTGCGAATCATTGAACCATTCCTTCCTGTTAAATCTCAATTCAACGTCCATGACATGAGCAGCGACGGACAGTTGCTGCTCGCCCAAACATCTGAACCTCCTTTCCGGTGTTGATTTTGCCGGGAAAGAAGTGCAGACACCTCAGGCGCAGGCGCGACCGGACAACCCGGAGCCCGGCAAGAGTGCCGGTCCCGTTTGTCCGACCACCAGAACAGAAAAGGGTGGCTGATTCTCCTTTCCAAGCGTGGGAGGCCCGGCCGTTTCCAACCGAACCCATAGGCCGTGCACCGTAGGAAGAATCCGCCAGGTGAAACGGCTCGGAGACATAGACCTGAATCCGTGAGTTTGTCACCGGCGAATTGTGCAAGCCATTGACCTGCCTGCGCTTCCCCAAAATCACCGGCGAACCTGTGGGTGCGCCTTAGATTTTTGAAAATCGCATCCAGGCCAAGCACTTACACTCTTCATCCGGCACAAACCCACGGATTCAGGATAGAATATTTATCCTGATTCAGGTTATTTCAGATGGTTGTTCGTGGTCAGCCTCCTTTTGTGGCAACAGAAACGGGGTCCCTTTCACGATGGAAAGGAACCCCGTTGGATGCACCACGAGTGTTGCATCGGTTTGAGTTCTCCTTTCCAAGCGTGGGAGGCACGGCTGTTTCCGACCGTACCCATTGGCCGTTCACCCTGGGTTGCCCTTTAGGTGATGCGGCTCGGAGAGCAGTAGATTGTTGTCAGCTGGTATCAGAACGTAATTTCGTCAATCTCCATATCGAGCAGGTTGAAGACGAGTTGCCGGTTGCGCAATGGTCGTCCCTGTTCGAGCAGCAGCTTGCAGACTTCACCGACCTGGAAACTCGCCGCCAGCGCCGGGGTGAAGGAGGGATTGCCGAGTTGCGCCTCGACCCCCTTGCCGCCCTGCCAGTGGCGATAAATCTTTTTCAGTGTGCCTTCTCCGGGCAGAATGGTTGCCACGTGCCCGTACCAGCCGGCGATGGCGCCGTGAACCAGGGGCAACTGCAGGGATTCACACAGCTCTTCCAGCTCCAGTCGGGCCGGAACATTATCTACCGCATCGACCACGCAGTCAACACCGGAAAGCAGTTCGGCGCCGTTGTCCCTGCCCAGCAGTGCCCGGATCGGGGTCAGGGTTACGGCCGGATTGACTTCGGCGATGCGTTCCGCCGCGACCTCGACCTTGACCCGGCCGAGGTTTTTCGGTGACGAGAGCAGCTGGCGGTTGAGATTGTTCTCCTCGAAGATGTCATCATCGATGGAGATGATCCGGCCGACGCCGAGGCGCGCCAGCTGTTCAAGGATGTAGCCGCCAAGGCCGCCGGCGCCGATCACGGCAACCGTGCTGCGGAACAGCAGCAACTGCTGCTCTGTTGAAATCATCTGCTGGTTGCGCTGGTAGCGGGCCGGCAGCAGTCCGGCCTGAAGAATGGTTTCCTCGACTTCGGCGACGGGCCGGTTGAATTGTTCGCCTGCCTGCTGCTGGTCATGCCACGAAACCAGCCCGTCCGTGGCCCGTTCATGGAGAAATGTCTGCAACGCGTCCATGGTCAACCTCCTCCAACCAGGGGAAAGATAGCCAGCGTATCCCCGTCCTCGAGGCAGCGATCCAGGTCCACGTGGCGGCTGTTGATCATCAGGATGCCGAGTTTTTCCATCGGCAGGTCGAGCTGTTCGACAACCTGCCCGACCTTAGTCCCCGCGGGGTAGTCGCGGGTTTCGATATCGAAGCGCCCGGCGCGGAAGGTGGCAAAGAGCTTAACGGTAATTTTCATGGTTTCCGGTCTCCGAAAAGGACTCTGAGTTCCAGGTGTTCGTTCTCCCGCAATCGTTTGTCGGCAACCGACAGCCGGTCGCCTGAGTGGAAGCTTTCCGGCAGTTCGGCGAAAAGGGAGCTGAACCGCTGCGGTTCGAGCAGAATGCCGTGCAGGAGAATCCGCGGTGCCAACTCCGGCAGCAGCAGGTTGAACAGTTTCAGGCGGATACGTCCCCGCCCGGTTGCGGGCGCCTGCTCGGGATTCCGGTAGGTGATGCCGTCGCGCATGGCCGCGAGATGCCCGCCGCTGCGCATGGTGGCGCCGACCAGTCCGGGCATGGCGCCGGAGAGAGCCAGGGTAGCGCCGTCTTCGATCACCGCCGTGGCGGCATCGTCGACCGCCTTATGGTTGAGAAATATCGTCGTAATCCGGTTAGCCTGGTAGTCACGGCTGATGTTGAACTGTTCCATCAGCATCTGCCTGACGGTATGGCCGACTTCGACTTCGACCTCGACCCCCTCCTGAAACAGTGGGAAGAAATTTGCCAGACGATCTTTCGGGAGTTGTAGCTCAAGAGATGGGGTGCCAGGCATTTTCGTCCTTGCTTGCAGCCCGGAGGCGACCGGATGCGGCCACCTCCGGGCATTCATTTACCAGTTGTAGACTCCGTCCAGCTCCTCGTCGCTCATCGAGAAGGTCTGGTTGTGCGGCGCGATCGGATCGGTGTAGAAGTAGCGCGGCAGGCGGTCGTCGGCGCTGGTGAAACCGGCGCGTTTGTTGAAGTCGCGTTCCGCGGTCAGGACCTTCTTGCCCAGTTCGACCACGTCGTCGGCGGTCAGTTCGGTGCCGTAGAAGGCGTTGAGCATGTCGATGTAGGCCTGGAAGGTTTCCGGCTGATCGAGAATCGCGAAGGCGATGAACAGGCACATGCCGGTCGAGTCGATGGCCGCGGTGGCGATCTGCAGATTGCGCGACAGTTCGATCTGTCCTTCGGTCCCCAACGGATCGACATCGCCGCCGACCTTGAGGATGTTGGTGGCAATGGCGTAGCCGGCGGTGTGGTCGGCGCCCATGGTGGTGGTGGCGTAGGTGACGCCGATGCCCTGGATCGGGCGCGGGTCGTAGGCCGGGATCGCCTGGTTCTTGACCACCGGCACCTTTTCGACGCCGAACACCTTGCCGGTGATACCGGCACCGCTGCCGAGAGTGCGGCCCAGCGGCGTCCCCTTGCCGACCTCTTCGAGCAGCCTGATGGCCCCTTCACTGTCGCCGAATTCCGCCAGCCCGGCCTGCATGGCGATGCCGATGGTGACCCCCATTTCGATGGTGTCGAGGCCGAAGTTGTCATCCATGTAGTCGAGTTTCGCTACGGTGTCGAGGTCGTCGATGCCGCAGTGGCCGCCATGGGCCCAGACGGTCTCATACTCCGGCTGTTTGGTGAGGTAGTTGCCGTCCTTGTCGTTGAAAATGCCGGAACACTGGATCACGCAGCCGCGATGGCAGCCGTGGGTGGCCTTGCCGCCGCGTTTGATCTCCATTTCCGCCAGGGCCTCACCACTGAGTTTGGCACCGCCCTCGAAAACGCCCGAGGTGAAGTTGCGGGTCGGATAACCACCGGCCTCATTGAGGACGTTGGTCAGCACGTTGGTGCCGTAGGCGGGAAGGCCTTCGCCGGTGACCGGATGCTTGCGCAGTCCCTCGACGAAGATCCGGTTGGCATCGCGGAAGGCTTCCGGGTCTTTCGGCGCCCGTTGTTTGCGGCCGGCATCGTCGAGGATGATCGCCTTGACCCGTTTCGACCCCATCACCGCGCCGACGCCGCCGCGTCCGCAGTGGCGGGTGGGGCGCAGTTCCGGGTCAGTACAGGCGATCGAGGAGGCGAGCATCAGCCGTTCACCCGCCGAGCCGATCGACATGTAGGCGACCTTGTCGCCGTACTGGGCGCGCAGCTTTTCGATCAGTGGATAGTTGTTCAGCAGTTTGAGGCTGTTGTCGATTTCAACTTTGACATCGTCCGGGGTGACGATGATCTTGTAGAGATCGTCCCCTTTCGGCTTGCCTTCAAGGATGATGGCGGCATAGCCGATGCGCGCCAGCACCTGGGCGGCCTGACCGCCGGCGTTTGACTCCTTGATGGTGCCGGTCAGCGGGCTCTTGCAGCCGACCGAGAGTCGGCCGCTCATGGCGCCGCTGGTGCCGCTGAGCATGCCGGGCGCGATGACCAGCTTGTTTTCGTCGCCAAGGGGATGGCAGAGGGGATTGACTTCCTTGCTGATGATCAGCGAGGTTACCGCTCTTCCCCCCAGCCCGGCATACTCGCCGACCGGTTCAAAGCTGACCTTCGGACCTCCTGCTGCCCCCATGTCGATTCTGACGATCTTGTCCATGTGTTGCATTCCTCCACGCTCGAGGTTGACCACAGGGTCCCTTTCCCCCAGGGAGGCCCGGCCGTTTCCAGTCGAACCCGGCGGCCTGGCGCCGTGGGAACATTCCGGTAGGCGGGCAGGCTCGGCGACACACTGTGATTTTCGGATTACCTGAATCAATGAGTACCTGTTGGATGGAGAGTGCAAGTGCTTGGCCTGAATGGGATTGCCAAAAATCTGAAGCGCACCCATAGGTTCGCTGGTGATTTTTGGGAAACACAGGCAGGTCAATGACGTGTGCTGTCCGCCAACAAGGGGCTCATTGGTTCAGGATTACAACAAAAATTAATAATACCTTCTTCTTTGGTGATTGGAAGGGGCTTTTCAGGTCGGGAAAACATTTTTTTTGTGGCTCTTTACCGTCCTGCCTTCCTCCGGCATACTGAAGCCTGGGTGACAGCTCATTCCTTTCCGCCTGCAAAAGCGGGGCGGGTTGTTCCCTCCTCAACAGGAAAGCTACGCATCATGTCCACACTGCAGCAGGCGGACCCCGCCATGAATCACCCCGCATCCCTCGCGCAGCCGAGCAAGCTGTTCGTCGAGACCACCGCGCGCTGCAACCTCAACTGCGCCATGTGTGTCAAGCAGACCCCGGGAACGGCGGCTGCCGAGGGCGATCTTTCGGACGAGACCTTTGCGGCCCTGCTGCCGGCGATGGGCTCTCTGCAGGCGCTGGTGTTGAACGGCATCGGTGAGCCTTTGCTGCATCCGCAGCTCGAAAATTTCATCCGCCGGGCGCGGCGGGCGATGCCGGAGACCGGCTGGATCGGTTTTCAGAGCAACGGCTTGCTGCTGGATGCGGCGCGGGCGCGCTCCCTGGCTGCCGCCGGGCTCGACCGGGTCTGCCTGTCGGTCGATGCCAGCTCGCCGGAAACCTTTCGCGCGCTGCGCGAGGGGGGCGAACTGCAGGCGATGGAGACCGCCTTTGCCGCCCTGCGCGAGGCAAGGACGCTGCGACCGGGGCTCAAGGCCGGAGTCGAGTTCGTGCTGATGAAACAGAACCTGCACCAGCTCTGTGACACCCTGCGCTGGGCTGCTGCTCAAGGGGCCGAATTCGCCCTGGTCAGCCACCTGCTGCCCTACGCCGAGGAGAGCCTGGAGCATAAGGCCTACCCCGACGCTACCTCCGCCGCCATCGAACTGTTCGACCGCTGGAAACGGCAGGGCGAACAGTTCGGGGTCGACATCGGCCGCTATTTCCAGGTTGCCTTCAAGTTCGCCTACGGTCGCAGTCCCGAGGAGGAACGGCTCATCGAACTGGTGGCCGGGATGAAGCGGGAGGCCGAACAACGGGGCATCTTCTTCGATCTGAAGAAACTGCTGGGGATCGATCGGCCTTTTCTGGATCAGGTTGGCGCCACTTTTCAGGAGGCCGAGCGGCTTGCCGCCGAACTCGGTCTCGAGCTGCGGCTGCCGGGGGGGGTCCCGAAGGCTCAACGGCGCTGTGAATTCATCGAGGATGGCAGCGCCTTCATCAGCTGGGACGGCAGGGTGCATCCTTGCTACTTCCTCTGGCACGGTTACCGTTGTCACGCCAGCGGCTGGGAACAGCAGGTCCAGGCCCGCAGTTTCGGCCGGGTCGGTGACCGGAGCCTGCTCGCTATCTGGAACAGCCCCGAGTTCAGCGCCTTTCGTCGCAGTGTTCTCAGCTACGACTATCCTTTCTGTTTTGCCTGTACCCTGGCGCCCTGCGATTACATCCAGACCGACAACTTCGAGCAGGATTGTCACGTCAACGGCGAGCCGTGCGGGTCGTGTCTGTGGTGCATGGGACTTTTTCAATGCCTGCGGTAGGGCGGATGAAAAAGCTTTATGCCGCCAAGACGCCAAGAGCGCCAAGAAAACCTTTTTCAACGGAGAGGCGCTGAGAGGGAGAGCCGCAGAGACAGCCGGGTCGGGATTGTGGGGTTGAAAGCCAGGGCTGGTTCATCTTTCTCTCCATCTCTGCTCCTCTGCGCCTCTGCGTTGAGATCTTTTAAAGCTTTTGGTGCCTTTGGTTGCTCAGGTTTTTAATCCCCAGCAATAGATTCCCGTTGCAGTTCCGGTAGTTCCGGCTGCGCCCCGCGCAGGGCGAAGTAGTCCTGCGGGGTGTTGATGTTGTGGAAGGAGAGCCCCCGCGGGTCGATCTGCCGCCAGCTTTCTTCGGCCAGCTCGACGACCCGTACCGCCGGGAAGAAGTCGATGATCCGTCGGCCGCCGCTCTTCAGCACTGCCTCTATCGCCGGTAGGCAGCGTTTGTGATAGCGGGCGTGCAGCGGTTCGAGGCCGCATGGGTTGCGCGGGATGAGGACGTCGGCCCGCCCGGCCCGGCGGCAGATATGGCGGATCAGCTTCGGCTGCAGAAAGGGCATGTCGCAGGCGACGACGAAGATCCGCGGTCGGCGGGCGTGGTGCAGCCCGGCGTGAATGCCGGCCAGGGCCCCGCGGCCGCGATGGATGTCGGCAATCTTGCGGCAGGGGATGTCGCGATACAACTCTGGCGCGTTGGTAACGATCAGCACTTCCGCGAACAGGTCGGTCAGCAGCTGGCAGGTGCGTTCAATGAAGCGTTTCCCCTCCAGCGGCAGCAGCGATTTGTCGCTGCCCATGCGCCGGCTTTCACCGCCGGCGAGAATCACTCCCGTGGTGTCCGGGATGACTCCGGTGCCGGTGAACGGCGGTTGGAGTTCTGCCCGATGCCGGTGACCGGATCGTAACGTCTTCATGGGCTGTTCCTCCCTCATCCGGGGGTCTCTTTCCTGCCGCGGCTGAAGCCTTCTTTCGCGGCCAGCAGGTCGAGATGCAGGGTGGCGGCATCCTCAACCTCAAGCGGCAGCTCTTCCCCCCGTTCGCGGCTGTCGACCACCTTCAGGTAGCCGCAGCACTTGCGGCAGATATCGACCCGGTAGCCCGGTTCCCCCTCGGCGGTGAAGTAGGCGAGGGTCTCATGGTCACTGTTGCCGCAGTGAACGCAGGTCAGTCGATGGAACGACCAGCGGCTGCCACAGAGACTGCACTGGAGTTTTTTCTTCCCCTCCTCGCCGCTCAGTTCGGCAATCGCCGGCAAGCCGCCGCAGAGCGGGCAGTAGCCGTGTTCCCAGTTCTCTTCCCGGCTCTCAAGGCCCTCGGCGCGGCAACGTTCGAGGGCCGCTCCGAGGGTCGTGGTCAGGCAGTATTCGAGCAGGGCCGGCTGCATGCCGATCGTTTCAGCCGTGCCGGTGATCGGTTTCCGGTCGCGATCGAGGGCGGCGCGCAACAGCCCTGTCAGATCGAGACTACCGTTCTGCAGGGTGGTTTGCAACGCCTGCAGCTCCTCCTGTCCCTGCTGTCCGTGTTGCTGCAGGATGAGCAGCAGTTCGGCAAAGAAGGCCCGCGCCCGGTTTTCGTCGATGTTCAATGTTTCGCCGCTGAGCAGCGGGAAACCCTGTTGCTGCCTGGGCGTGGCAGTCTCGTGGTCGATGTCGACCTGCAGAAAATTTTCGGCGGTGGCGAACAGCTGGTAAAGCCGGGTATAGAAACGGCAGATCTCGGCCAGCGCCGGTTTCGCGGTGGCCAGTTCTTCAAGTCGTTGCAGGCGTTTCTGCAGCATGGATGACTCCTGTCGGAAAAGACCGCGGGGTGGACACCGTCCGCATGTTGCAACGGACAGGCGGCGGGCAGTGCCCACCCCGCCGAAGCTGCGGGCCGTGGAGAGAGGTGTCCGGCCTGCAGTCATGGAGGTTGGCGGTTCGTTCAGTCTTTGACGACCTTCTCAAGCCATTTGCCGGCATGTTTCTTCGCCCAGCTTCTGCGGACCTGGCCGTAGAGCATTCCCTCAAGGGTGCCCGGATTGCCGATGGTGGCCAGGTAGACATGGACGATCATGCCGACCATGAACAGGTTGAAGAAGATGCTGTGCAGCAGGAAGGACGCCTGGGTCAGTTCCCGGCTGTAGGCAGTCGGGTCCCAGATGACCAGTCCGGTCGCGCCCATCACCAGGGCGGCGATGACGGCGAAGATCCCGAACAGTTTCTGGCCGGCGTTGAATTTCCCCTGGGGAATCTCTTCCGCGTTGCGGGACAGGTAGCCGCCCAGCCGGGCGATCCATCTGCGGTCATCGGCATCAAAGCGGCAGACTTCTCCGGCGTGGCTGAGGAACAACAGTACCGAACCGATCAGAAAAACGATTCCGGCCCACTTGTGGACCATGATGCCCTGTTGCGGTCCGCCGAACAGGTCGAAATAGCCGAAGAAGGTGTGGGCGTAAAGACCCAGGCCGGACAGCACCAGCAACAGGAAGGAGATGGCAACCAGCCAGTGCAGAACGCGGCTGGCGGTGCCGAAGCGGTCAATCGTGTTGGTCATGGTCATTCACCTCCCTTGCGCGGTTGGTCATCCGCGTCATCCAGTTTCTTCGGCCCGATGGTGACATAATGCAGGGCCGCGACGCCGACGGCGCCCCAGAAGCCGAGAATGCCGAGCGGTTTGACGACATCCTTCCAGAAGAAGATCGAGGCCGGAATAGCCGGATTTTTCGGCAGCCGGTAGGTGCCGGGTTCATCATCAAGGACATAGAGGACTCCGAGACCGCCGAGATCGTTCTCACCGTAGAGCTTCTTGCCGGCCGCCTTCGCCTCCGCGATCAACTGGTCACGGTCGCCGAACTTGAGGGACTGGGTCGGACAGGCCTTGGCGCAGGCGGGCAGCAGTCCGTTCTGCACCCGGTTGCTGCAGGCATGGCACTTGGTGACCTTCTGTTTCGTGTCGTAACGCGGCACGTCGAAGGGACAGCCGCTGACGCAGTAATGGCACTCGATGCACTTCTCCCGGTTGTAGGCGACCAGCCCTTCTTTGGTGTGGTAGAGGGCGCCGGCCGAAGGGCAGACCTTGACGCAGCCGGCATCAGCGCAGTGCATGCAGCGCCGGTTGATGAACAGCCAGCGCAGGTCGTCCCCCTGCTCCTGCTCGATGAAGTGGATCTGGTTGTAGAGCAGCGGCGTCAGGTCCGGCGGATTCTCGTAGCTGCCGTGGTTGACCGTCGCTTCGGCGGCGAGTTTATTCCACTGCTTGCAGGCGACCTGGCAACTGCGGCAGGCGGTGCAGCGGGTGGTGTCAATCAGGAATGCTTTCCGTTTCATAGTCTCCTCCCCCTAGCTCAGCTTTTCGACGTTGACCATGAACGCCTTGGTTTCCGGGATCATGGTGTTGGCGTCGCCGGCGGTCGGAGTCAACAGGTTGGCGCTGTCTCCGGCGTTTTTGGTCTCCCAGCCGAAACACCAGGGCAGGCCGACCTGGTGGATGGTCGCGCCCTCGATCTTGAAGGGACGGAAGCGCCTGGTGACAATCGCCACCGCCTCGACACTGCCGCGGCCCGAACTGACCTTGACCATGTCACCATGGCCGATGGCGCGGTCAGCCGCCAGTTCCGGACTCATCTCGACAAACAGCTGCGGCTGCATTTCCAGCAGCCAGGGGGTGTTGCGGGACATGACCCCGGTCTGCCAGTGTTCGGTTACCCGGTAGGTGGTGGCGACGAAGGGATAGCGCTTGTCGTTGCTGTAGTAGATATCCTCCGGCAGTTTTTCTTCCCCTTCGTAGAACAGTTTCATCGCCGGATTGTTCCTGGTTCCCGAGAGCGGGTTGTTCTTGATCGGGCTTTCCAGCGGTTCGTAATGTTCGGGGAAGGGGCCCTCCTTCATCTTGGCGCCGAAGATCGAGGCGACGCCGTCGGGGAGCATGATGAAGGATTTCCTGGTGCCCGGCTGCGAAAGCGGCTTCCAGCCGCCGTCGGGCACATCGCCCTTCCAGCCGCTGCCGGTCCACCAGATGACCGGCCGCTGACTGTTCCAGGGGACGCCGTCGGCATTGACTGAGGCGCGGTTGTAGAGGATGCGGCGATTGACCGGCCAGCACCAGGCCCACTCGGGGTAGAGGCCGATGCCGCTCGGATCCTTGTGGCTGCGGCGGGCCATGTTGTTGCCGTGGCCGTTGTAGCTCTGGCAGTAAAGCCAGTTGCCGGACGAGGTCGAGCCATCATCCTGCAGGTAGGCGAAGGAGGGGACCAGATCGCCCTTTTTGAAGGTCTTGCCCTTGACCACCTTGTCGGTGAGGAAGTAGCCGTTGATTTCTTTGGCCACGGCATGGATGTCGAGTTCTCGCAGCCGGCCGTCTGGCATCCTGAAGCCGTAATTCCATGAAAGTTTCAGAATCGGATCGGGGAAGGCGCCGCCCTCGTTCCGGTAGCGTTTGGCCACTCGGTACTGCAGTTCGGTCATGATCTCCGAGTCGGGGCGGCTGTCGCCGAGGGGCTTGACCGCCCGGTAGCGCCACTGGGCCCAGCGGCCCGAGTTGGTAATACTGCCTTCCTTTTCGAAGGAGGCGGCTACCGGCAGGAAGAAGACCTCAGTGTCGATCTTGGCCGGGTCCATGCCCGGGCCCTTCCAGAAGGACGCGGTTTCGTTGTCGAACAGGTTGACCGCCACCATCCAGTCGAGCCTGGCCAATGCCTTGCGCACCTTGTTGGCGTTGCTGCCGCTGCAGGCCGGGTTCTGTCCCCAGGCGAAAAAGCCCTTGACCTGGTCGCGGATCATCTTGTCGAACAGCATCAGCCAGGAGGCGTTCTGGCCGTCGTCCAGCTTCGGCAGCAGCTGGTAGCCGAACTCGTCCGCGGCACCCAGGCCGGTGTCGAAGTGCGCCCGCAGCAGCGAGGTGATGTACTTGCCGCGGTTGCCCCACCAGTTGGCGCTCTGCGGATCGTTGGTGGTCGGTGTGGTTTTCCTGATGTAGGTGGCCAGGTCTTTCAGGCTCGCTTTCGGGGTGGGCAGGTAGCCGGGCAGGATGTGGAACAGCAGGCAGTGGTCAGTCGAGCCCTGGACGTTCGATTCGCCGCGCAGGGCGTTGACCCCACCCCCGGCGACGCCGATATTGCCGAGCAGCAGCTGGATGATGGCCATGGTGCGGATGTTCTGGGTGCCGACGGTGTGCTGGGTCCAGCCCATGGCGTACATGATGGTCGCCGCCTTGCCCGGCTTGCCGGAGGCGCCGTAGGTCCGGTAGATCTCCTCGAGTTTTTTCACCGGGGTGCCGGTGATGCCGGAGACCACTTCGGGGGTGTAGCGGGAGAAGTGCTTCTTCAGCAGCTGGAAGACGCAATTCGGATCCTGCAGGCTCGGGTCGCTCTTCGGTACGCCGTCGGCATCGCGCTGGAAGTCCCAGGTCGATTTGTCGTAGCTGCGTTTGGCGGTGTTGTAGCCGGAAAAGAGCCCGTCCAGGTCGCCCGGCATCCTGAAGCGGGGGTCGACCAGGAAGGTGGCGTTGGTGTGGAGCTGCAGATACTCCTTGTGATACAGGTCATTGTTGAGGATGTAGTTGATCATCCCGCCGAGGAAAGCGATATCGGTACCGCTGCGCAGCGGGGCGTAGATATCCGCCCTGGCACTGGTGCGGGTGAAACGCGGATCGACGCTGAGGATCTTGGCGCCGTGTTCCTTCGCTTCGAGGACGTAATGAAAGGAAATCGGGTGGTTCTCAGCGGCATTCGAGCCCATCACCAGCACCACATCCGAGTTGCGGATGTCGATCCAGTGATTGGTCATCGCGCCGCGGCCGAACGAGGTCGCCAGACTGGCAACCGTGGCGGAGTGTCATATTCGCGCCTGGTGTTCGATGTACACCAGGCCCCAGCTGCGCAGCAGTTTCTGCAGCAGGTAACACTCCTCGTTGTCGAGGGCGGCGCTGCCGACCGAGGCGATGGCGTCGGTACGGTTGACCACCTGCCCCCTGGCGTTCTTCTCCATGAAGGTGGCGTCACGGGTCTTTTTGACGCGCTCGGCGATCTGTTCAAGGGCCCAGTCCCAGGAAACCTTCTTCCATTGATTCGATCCCTTGGCGCGGTACATCGGTTCGATGACGCGCTTGTCATTGTGCCGCAGCTGGTAGATCGAGGCGCCTTTGCTGCAGAGGGTGCCACGATTGATCGGATGATCCGGATCGCCCTCGGTGTTGATCACCTCGCCGCCCCGGCTGTGGACGATCAGGCCGCAGCCGACCGCGCAGTAAGGACAGATGGTGGCGGTCTCCCGGGCATACTGGATTGCCAGGGGCTGGGCTTCGGCCTCGGCCGCCTTCAGGCCGATACCGAGGACCGATCCGGCCACCGCCCCGCCTGAAACCTTGAGAAAGCCACGTCGGTTCAGTTGCATTTCGTGCCTCCTTTATGCTGTAGCCTGAATCAGTGAGTCCCTTGTCGGCGGATAGCACAAGTCATTGCTCTGTCTGAGCTTCCCAAAAATCACCAGCGAACCTATGGGGGCGCTTCAGATTATTGGAAATCTCATTCAGACCAAGCACTTGCACTCTCCATCCAACAGGAACTCACTTATTCAGGTGTGAATAAAAAGTCGCCCGCCCGCTCGTGCGGGAGGTAGATGAACGACCCATGTGCCGCCAGGCAGCGGCACGAATTAAGCTCATGGATTCGCAAGTTGCATACCAGCGTTTTGAAATTGTTATAATTGCTATTGAAAACACACGGTTGCGTATTTATTCAATGAAATTGATGGGGAAGAGTATATTTTTGATTGTGTATATTTTTCCGTGGACGTATCTTGTGTGGGTAGAATCTATCCATATGGCATTTTGTGTTCATTGTTTTTAAAACGGAATTATTCATGAATGGACGGGTTTATATCTGCGATGACGAAGCCGGAATGCTGCGTTATCTGAAAAAGATGCTGGTCGCCTGGGGGGTCGAGGTGGTGACCTTCGACCGTCCCCTGGCGCTGCTGGAAGGGTTGCGGACGAACCGGCCGGGGGCCGATCTGCTGCTGCTCGATATCAAGATGGCTGAACTCGACGGTCTGGAGACCCTGCGTCGGGTCCGCGGCCGTCATCCCGACCTGCCGGTGGTGATGATGACTGGTCACGGCAGCATCGAGTCCGCGGTTGAAGCGATGCGGATGGGAGCCCAGAACTACCTGACCAAACCGTTTCCACAGGAGCAGTTGCGGGCGGTGGTCGGGCAGTGTCTGCAGCGCGGCAGGCTGCTGGAGGAGAATCGCAGCCTTAAACAGAAACTTCGACGGAACGACGGCGAACAGGTGATTTTCAAGAGTGCCGCCTTTGCCGAAGTCTATGATCTGGCGATGCGGGTCACCGGCGTCGATTCGCCGCTGCTGGTGCTGGGGGAAAGCGGCAGCGGCAAGGAAATGATCGCCCGCGCCGTTCATCAGCACAGCCCGCGCAGCGGGGCTCCCTTTCTCGCCATCAACTGCGCGACCCTGACGGAAACCCTGCTTGAGAGCCAGCTCTTCGGCCACCGAAAGGGGGCCTTCACCGGGGCGCTGCAGCATCAGCCGGGACTGTTGGCCGCGGCCGAGGGCGGCACCCTGTTTCTCGATGAAGTCGGAGAACTGAGTCCGGCGCTGCAGGCCAAGCTGCTGCGGGTGCTGCAGGCCGGAGAATATCTGCCGGTCGGTTCGACCAGCCCGCAGCAGGCCGATGTGCGTTTTGTCGCCGCCACCAACAAGAACCTGGAGCGGGAGGTCGAGGCCGGGAGATTCCGCGAGGACCTTTACTACCGTCTCAACGTGATCACCCTTGAGCTGCCGCCGTTGCGGCAGCGCCCGGAGGATATCAAGCCCCTGGTTGAGCACTTCCTGGTCAAGATGGCGCGACGGATGGGGCAAGCCCCCAGGCAGGTCGGGGACGAACTGCTGACGGTCCTTCAAGGCTACAGTTGGCCGGGCAACGTGAGGGAGCTGGAAAATGTCATTGAACGCTGCGTGGTGCTGGCGCGCGATCCGGTCCTGACCCCCGATCTGCTGCCGGGCAAACTGCGGCGTCCGGAATCGGTTTCCTTCGCCGCTGTCCTGCCGTCCTTCAGTCTTCGGGATGCCGAAAGGCTGCAGGTCAGAAGAGCCCTGGAGGAGACCGGCTGGAACAAGAGTCGCGCCGCGCAGCTGCTCGGAGTGACGCGTAAAACCCTGGATAAGAAAATCCGTGATTTTGAGCTCTCCCCGGAGCCTTCGTCATGAGTCGCCGTCGCAGGGGAGGGGTGTTGTTGCTGCTCTGGACGCTGATCATGGTGTCGCTGCCGGGTGCCGCTGCCGCGGAGAAAGCCGGGGAGCTGCTGCTCGGCATGTCGACCGCTCTGAGCGGCCCGGCCGGAGACCTCGGCCGCGAGATGCGGCGCGGTGTTCTTGCCGGCATAGCTCGTGTCAACCGCGCTGGAGGCATCAACGGTCGGCGCTTGCGGCTGATCGCTCTCGATGACGGCTATGAACCGGCGCGCACCGCGCCGAACATGCACCAGTTGCTGGAGAAGGACCGGGTGCTGGCGGTGATCGGCAATGTCGGGACACCGACCGCCATCGCCTCGTTGCCGCTTATTCGCGAGCAGCGGACACTCTTTTTTGCTCCGTTTTCCGGCGCCGGGGTGCTGCGGCGCGATCCGCCGGAGCGTTACGTGATCAACCTGCGGGCCAGTTATGCCGAAGAAATCTCCGCCATGGTCGACGCGCTGGTTGACAGGGGTGGTCTGCGGCCGGAGCAGATCGCCTTTTTTACCCAGCGTGACGGTTACGGCGACGCCGGCTATGTCGGTGGTTTCGCGGCGTTGAAGCGTCATGGACTGCGCAGTGAACAGCAGGTGCTGCATGTCCGCTATCGACGCAATACCCTGGCGGTCGAAAACGCTCTCGCCGACCTGTTGCTGGCGGAGCATCCACCGTCCGCGGTGATCATGGTCGGGGCCTATGCACCCTGCGCCAAATTTATCCGTCTGGCCCGCCGGTCGGGGCTGGATGTTCTGTTTCTCAATGTTTCTTTCGTCGGCAGCGCGGCACTGGCGCGCGAACTCGGCGTCGACGGTGACGGGGTGGTTGTGACCCAGGTGGTTCCGCACCCGACGCAAAGCAACCTGCCGCTGGTGAAAGCTTACCGAACGGACCTGCGGCGGATCGATAATCTTCCGTTCAGCTTCGTCAGCCTCGAAGGGTATGCCGCGCTGCGAACGCTGCTGGCCGGAATGGAGAAGGTCGTGGGCCCCTTGACGCGCGAGACGCTGATTGACGGCCTCGAACAGTTGGGAGAATTCGATCTCGGCATCGGCATGCCGTTGAAGATCGATGCCCGCAACCACCAGGCTGGCCATCGGGTGTGGCCGACCCGGCTGAAAAAAGGTACTGTCGTACCGGTCAGTTGGGATCAGGTTGTTGCCGGGCTGCCCGGCCGGAGCAGGCCATGAAACCGCTCAAGCCGGGTCGTAAAATCATTCTTCTGGTCTGGGTGCTGGTGATGATCGGTCTGCTGGCCGGGGTGTTGACCAACGGCCTGGTGGGCTGGACGCTGCACGGTCTGAACCGGGAACGGCAAAAGCTCGCCGAGCAGGAGGCCCGCCTCAGTCGGGGTGCAGAACAACTGCGACGGCTCAGTCGCCAGGCACAGACGGCCCTGAACGAACTGCTGCAGCTCGATCTCGGCCCGGTGCGCGAACCTTTCCCTGAAAACGACCTGGTGCAATTGCAGGAAGAACTGCGGAATACCCCCGGGATCGCCGATCTGAAGCAGGTCAGCAGCGCCCTGGAACAGCGCAGTTACCAGTTGCGACGCATCTGGCGGCGGGCGGTCTCCTGGCGGGCCGGGTATCGGCCGGTCTATCTCGATAATCGTGATCGGCAGACCCTGGCGCGGGTCCGGCGTCAGCTGCAGCGGTTGCGCGCCGATCTGGAAATTTTCGAAGGTCGCAAGCGGCTCAAAGAGGCACTCACCATTCGTCGTTGGCGGACAGCCGATTCGCGCGAGGCGGACCGCCTGGCGAGGGAATTGCTCAGTTACCGCAATCAGTCCTGGCGCCGCAGCCTTGACGGGATCAATACGGAACTGGTCGATTTGTCGCGGATGGTGGAGATCCTGGCCGGTGAGGATCGCCTCGATCAGCTTGCCGATCTGAAGGATAATCAACTCAAGCCGAGCCTGGAGCGTCTGGCCCGCGAAATCAGGCGTCTACGTGCTGCCGGCCAGCTCGGTCCGGATGAATTGCCGTCGCAGGTGATCATGGCTCTCAACGAGGCCCTGTTCGGTCGCGGCTTCACCGTTTATGAGCAATACCAGACCATCCGTCCGGGGAAGGGAGGACTCTATCTGCTGGTTCAGCGTCGTCTTCAGTTGCTGCAGCAGAGAGAACGGTTGCAGGCCGAAGCGCAACGAGAATTGCAGCAGCTTGAGGCGCTCTATCCGCCCCTTGCCAGTCTCACTCAACAGCGTAACCGGGAGCTGGCGCGGCAGGCCGACCGCAGTCTCACCAACGGTGCTCTCGATCTTTTTATGCTGAGCCTGCTGACCCTGGTGGGATTTCTCGGCCTCGGTTTCCTGATTATCCGCATGACCCGTCACCAGCTGGCGGCCATGGCCCGCCTGCGGCGACAAAACGAACTGATCCTGACCTCTGCCGGGGAAGGCGTTCTCGGGCTTGACCGCCGGGGGAAAGCCATTTTTATCAATCCGGCCGGTGCCCGTCAGCTCGGCTGGGAGCAGGAGGAACTGGTCGGTCTGGATTACCGGCAGATACTGCGTGGCGGGGAGGGGGCCGACGCGTCCGCGGATCCGATTTCCGGGACCCTGAAGCAGGGGCTCTGCCATCGCAGTGACGAAGAGCGGTTTCGGCGTCGGGACGGCAGCTTGATCCCGGTGGCCTGCGCGGTGACGCCGCTGCAGGATGAATCCCGGCAGATCGAGGGGGCGGTGGTGACCTTCATGGACATCAGCGACCGCAAGGCGGCCGAGAAAACCCTGCGTCGTTACTACGACCGGCTGGCGGAGCAGGAACACGCCCTGGCGGAACTGAACAAGGATCTGGAACAGAAGGTTGCCGAACGGACCCGGCTGCTCGAAGAGAAGAGCCGTGAGCTGATGGCCGCCCAGGAAGAACTGGCGCACGCGGAAAAACTGGCTGCCATCGGTTCCCTGGCCGCCGGGGTCGCCCACGAAATCAACAATCCGGCGGCGATTATTCGCGGCAATGTTGAAATCCTGGAAACAACCCTGCCGGCCGGCAGCGAGGCGCGGGAAGAAACCGGGGAAATTCTCCGCCAGGTGGAGCGCATTTCATTGATCACCGGCAATCTGCTCGCGTTTGCCCGCAAGCAGAACCTGCGGTATGCCGAGTTCTCTCCCAACCTGCTGCTGACCGAAATTCTCGAACAGATCGGTCACCATGTGCCCGTGGACGGGGTCGATATCCGCTTCGAACCGGCTGCGGGTCTGCCCCCCTGTCGTGGGGATGCCGAACGTCTGCGGCAGGTGTTTATCAACCTGATTGTCAATGCCCTGCAGGCGATGGCCGGCAACGGGGTGCTGCGGGTTGCGACGCTGCTTGACGGGGATTCCCTGCTGGTGGTGATCGCTGATTCCGGTCCCGGCATTTCGGAGGAGATCCGCGGCCAGATTTTCAATCCCTTTTTCACCACCAAGGCTGAAGGGACCGGTCTCGGGCTGTCGGTCTCCTACGGAATCGTGCAGGCCCATGACGGCACCATCGAGGTGGAGAGCCAGGACGGCTGCGGGAGTACCTTCAGCGTGCGTCTGCCGGTTGGTGCCGAGCCGGTTTGAGCTCCGCAAACGTTTCTTTTTTTCCTGTCGGATTTTTTTACAATCTGTTGTTCGTCTTCTGACCTCCAAGAAAAAGCGTATAAAAACAGTACGTTATAAATGGGAATGTTGTTTGCAGTCTCCTTGGATGACGAACAAATATGGATACTGGCCATCAGGAACAGAGGAGGAGGCTGCGATGTTGAGACTTTTGGTGCTTGTGATGTTGATGACTGCGGGGATGTTTTCTACGGCGGGTGCTTCAACCATCGGCTGGACTGACTGGACCGCGGCGACAACCGGCGCTTCCGGATCGGCCAAAGGGGCGATCTCGGTCGGCGGCTCGAATATCGATGTTGCCTTTAACGGGGTGCTCAGTTTTGCCCAGTTGGGGACCGGCACCAATTTCTGGACGGAAGGAAGCCCGGCTCCCTATACCAATAATCCGGTGATCGACAACGCGCCGACCCCCTCCGAGTTGCTGGGGCTCAACCTGAGAGGCAGCTATTCCCTGACATTCTCCGAACCGGTGGCCAACCCGGTGATGGCCATTGTCAGCCTCGGGCGCATAAACCAGCCTGTTTCCTATGTCTTCGACACCCCTTTCACTCTCCTGAGTGAAGGGCAGGGCTGGTGGGGGGATGGCAACTACACCCTGGGAGGAAGCAATGTTCTGACCGGGTATGAGCTGCATGCCGCGATTCAGTTCGAGGGGCTGCTGAGCTCGATCAAGTGGACTTCGGCGCCCGACGAGTACTGGCACGGCATCACCGTCGGGGTGCCCGACGATGTCGCCCCGGTTCCCGAGCCGTCTCTGATGCTCCTTCTTGGCAGCGGTCTGGCGGGGCTTGCCCTGCTGCGGCGTAAGGAAAAAAACGTGTAAAGTTTTTCGACACCACGTCTTCAGCCGAGAGGGTGATGGCCCCATCTCCGGTGAAAGAATTTCCAACCTGCAAAATAAAAAGCCCCTCCCGATTTTCCGGGAGGGGCTTTTTATTTCAGCACTTGTCAAACCGGGATCAGATGTCCCAGTTGTCGATCTTCATGGTGCCGTTCTCGGCCAGGTTGAGCTGCATCTTGAAGCAGCGGTCGAACAGCTGCGGCTCATGCCCGATCCCTTTTTCAAGGGTGATTCTGCAGGCCATGTCGAAGTACTCCTGGATGATGTCCTTGTAGTCGGGATGGACGCACTTGTTGATGATCTCCTGGGCGCGATCCTTCGGTGCCAGACCACGCAGGTCGGCCAGACCCTGCTCGGTGACCAGCACGTCGAGGTCATGCTCGGTGTGGTCGATATGCGGCGCCTTGGGGACCACGCAGGTGATGCCGGTCGGGTCGGTCTTGGTCGGACGCACCGACGGGCTGTGCATGATCTTCAGGTAGCCGTTGCGCAGGAAGTCGCCGGAACCGCCGAGGCCGTTGATCATCCGGGTACCGCCGACCAGGGTGGAGTTGGCGTGGGCGTAGATGTCGAACTCGACCGGGGTGTTCATGGCGATGCAGCCGAGACGACGGATCGGCTCGGGGGCGTTGGAAATCGACAGCGGGCGCAGCACGATCTTGTCGGCGTACTTGTCCCAGTTCTCGAAGAAACGCGGGAAGCCCGGATTTTCGGAGAGAGACAGGGAACAGGCCGAAGCGCCGTCCAGTTTGCCGGAGTCGAACAGGTCGAGCATGGTGTCCTGCAGAACCTCGGTGTAGACGGTGAGGTTCTTGAACGGACCCTTGGTCAGACCGCCGACGACCGCGTTGGCGATGGAGCCGACCCCTGACTGCAGCGGCAGCAGGTTTTCGGGCAGACGGCCCTTCTTCACTTCGTTGCCGAGGAAGTCCATGATGTGATCGGCGATGGCTTCCGAGGTGTCGTCCATGTCGGCAAAGGCGCGACCCTTGTCGCGGCGCTTGGACTCGACCACGGCGACGATCTTTTCAGGGTCGCAGGGGACGTAGGTGGTGCCGACGCGATGGGTGGCGCTGGTGATCAGGATCGGCTGTCTCCGCGGCGGCTTCTCCTGCATGATGATGTCATGCATGCCTTCGAAGGAAGGCTGTCCGGTGTTGACCTCAAGAATGATCTTGTCGGCCACCCTGACCAGTTCGGGGACGATGCCGCAGGAGGAGGTCGGAACCAGCCCGCCCTCTTCGGTGACCGCCGAAACTTCAATGATGGCGATATCCATGCGGCCGTTTTCGGTGTAGAAGCCGTAGCCGACATCCTGGGCGAAGTGGCCGAGGTGTTTGTCGCCCATGCGGATCTTGCCGGTGTTGATCCCTTTGGCGATATTCTTGCCGGTCTGGTAGGGCCAGCGGCGGTCCATCATGTCGAGGGAGGCCCAGCGGTCCTCGGTCTCGGCACCGGCGGACGCGCCGACAAAGAGATTGTACTTGGTGGTTCCCTGCAGGCCGTTCTTTTCGACATGATCGGCCAGGGCGATGGGCACCTCTTTGGGGTAGCCGGCCGGAGTGAACCCGGACCAGCCGATGTTCATGCCGTTCTTGAAGAACGGGATGCAGTCCTGAGCGGTCATGACCTTGCTCAGAAGTGATTTGCGACGAACGCGATCTTCCAGTGTACCGTAAGACATTCTCTCTCCTCCTCGTCAATTTGTCCGGAAACATGTTTTGCAGAAGATCGTTTCCGGACGGGCTAAAATCTGTGGTCAGGCTAAAACCGGCCTGCCTTCGGACCGGCTCCCTCCCGGAGCAGCATCAACCGGCATTAAGGCAGGCCAAACTGTATGATTTTATAAACAAATGTGGTCGAGATGCGAGTCGTGATGATGAGGTCTGGACGACCATTTTAAAAACCCATTATACAGGCGCAACTTTTATAATATGCCGTAGACGCCAAGTCAAGCAAAATTAGCGGTCGGGGGAATTGAAAAAAAACTCGAAATAAAGGCAGGTTGCAGATCTTTACAGGAGTGCGAAACCCCCTTCGGACAGCTCAGAAAGGGGTCTTAATTGCGATATGTGCGCAAAATAACTATGAATATAACAGGCGCCAATTCCGGCGGTTGCGGGCCTGCGGGAACCGGCTGTGTGGAGGGGGCCGGTTGCCGGTTTGCCGGCGAAAATTTACTGTGAGTAAAAAACGGTCCGTTGTCAGTAATATTTTTCCAGGCTTTTCTGAGCCTGCAGGATGTACTGGCTGTCGGGGAAATCCTTGAACAGGGTGTTGAAGGCCTGGACAGCCTTTTTTTTCTGCCCGGTGATCAGGTAGGCCTTGCCGAGGTAGTACCAGGCCTCGTCGCGGTAGTAGTAGTTTGGGTAGGTTTTGAAGACCTTTTCCAGCCGCCTGATGGCAGCGAAGGGTTTGCCGTATTTCAGATAGAATCGGCCGACATAGACCTCGTGCTCGGCGAGACGGTCCCGGCAGCGGCCGATGTAGACCTTGACCTCCTCTGTCCTGGGATCCTGGGGGAAGCGTTTCAGCATGCTTTCAAAGGTGACCAGGGCGTTGTTGGTTGCGGTCTGGTCGCGGTCGGCGGCGAGGATCTGCCGGTAGTAGGAGAGGCCCAGGTAGTACATGGCCTCGGCCAGTCGATCACTGTTGGGATGTTGCTTGATGAAATCTTCGTAGGCTGCGGCCGCTTCCGGGTATTTCTGCGAAAGAAAATAGGCTTCGGCTATTTTCAGTTCGGCGATGATGTTCAACTCGGGTGAATAATAGCTGTCACGAACCTTTTCCCAGTTGGCGATGGCTTCTTCGTAAAGCTCCCGGTCAAACATCCTCTCGCCCTGTTTCAGGTAGTATTCGGCGTTGCGGGGCGGCGGGACAATCGTGGAGGCGCAGGCCGAAAGAACCAGCAGGGCACACAGGCTGAGCAGTAATTTCATGAAAATTGACCTCTGTTTGATCCGGGTGTTCGGCGCTTGCAACCGATGAAACCTGAATCTGTGGGTCCCTTGTTGGTGGACAGCACACGTTGTTGATCTGTCTGAGCTTCCCGAAAATCGCCAGCGAGCCTGTGGGGGCACTTCAGATTTTTGAAAATCTCATTAAGGCCAAGCACTTGCACTCTTCCATCCAAACAGGAACTCACCGATCCAGGTGAAAGTGAACAACGCGGAATCATCGCCGAAAAGAGCCATGTTTGTCAATCATCCTGAGCAACCAGGCTCTCCCCCCTGGACAACTCGTCCAAGTGGATAAAACAACGGGGGCGGGTCATCGCCCCGCCCCCGTTCGATATTTCCGGTCCCTTTAGCGAGGCAGGGGGCTGTCGGACAATCCATAAACGGGCTGCAAATCCGTGCGTTCGGCCCATATCCCAGCTCCATTTTGCCCCATAGCCACTGCTATGAGGCTGCAATTGAGCCGAAATCTGTGCTCAAACGCCCGAATTTTCGCTTCAGCCTGTATAGTCCGACAGCCTCCTAGGGTTCTATCGCTTCACTGATCTCGCCCGGGATGAGTCGGAGTTTGAAGGTATCATCAATGGTATACCCGGCGGTTAATTTGTCTGGGCTGAGGGTGAAGGTATAGGTCCCGTTTGCGCCGGGATCTGCCACGTTTCCGATGACGGAGGGGTCTGTGCCCGTGGTCGTCGGGCCGGTGGTGGCCAAGAAGCTCCCGTCAGTCTGCTGGTACCAGATAGTCGACACCCCCGGGGTCGGGGTCACCGTGACACCCGCTACGCCGGTACCGCCAGTGTCTTTGATGCCCATGCTGAAAACGGCGTCTTTTACCGGGTCAAAGCCGAGGGCAGTGGCCATCGTGTTCACTGTTGCCGTATCAATCAGCCAGAAGTCCAGCGTCCTGTCGACTGACTCGTTTTCGATCTGGTAGTTATCGGATACATATGTTGTGCTTCCGACTGTATTCCCTTGTGCGTGCAGGTAGAAATCGTGGTTCATTGGCGCGGCGAGGGAATAGAATCCGCTCGCGTCCGTGGTCGCGCTGTTGAACACCGAGTCGTCAGAAGGGTTCCTGGCCGAAACAACAATGTCGGCAAGAGGAGCGTCCGTGTTACCGTCAACGACCGTGCCGCTGATGGTGACGGACGTGCAGTCCACCGTGACGTCAGTTACATTTGCGCTTGAAACAGTTCCGCTGCCGTTTGTTACAACACATGCTGCATTGGCGGGCTGGGTCTTCACCGTCACCAGGTATCCTGATCCGTCCGCCACGGCGACGGCAAAGGAGAAGGAACCGTTCCCCGTCACGGTCATTTCACCCCTCGCGTTGTTCTGAAGCCCAACTGATTCTCCTGTAGGAAGCCCGCTTACACTGCCGCCTACGGTATAGGTGGTGGATGAACAGGTGACATCGACAGTCGTCACATTTGCCCCGGCAATGGTTCCGCTGTTGGCCGACGCCGTGCAGGTTGCGCCGTTGGGCTGGGTCATCACCGTCACCAGGTATGCTGCTCCGTCCGACAGGGCCGTGGAAAAGGTGAAGGAGCCGTCCGCCGACACGGTCAGGTCATCCCCCGCGTTATTCTGAAGCGCAACTGATGTTCCCGTAGGAAGGCCGCTTACACTGCCGCCTACGGTGTAGGTGGGAGCGCTGACGGCAGGTTCCCCGGACGAACTGCCGCCGCAGCCGGTCAGGGTGACCGCCGGCGAGAGAAACAAAATTGCGATCAGGAATAATTTGCCGGATGTTCTCATAACATAACCTCCTTTTGATAGTTGTATTGCCCAATGGTAGCCGTGCCGTCGCGGCGTGGAATGGTTTTCCAGTACATTTTGTTGACGGGTAAGGGGGCGCCGAAGTCAGTCGCACCTGCAGGCTTTCTTTTCTTGCCGGGCGGAGTTCGTCCAGGTTCGAAAAGAGCGCTCTTCACCACTGTGCCAGGAAGATCATCGAGGGCGCGGCGGTCTATGCGGAACTATGTAACTTTCTATCGTGTGCTCGGAACGCGTTTGTATGTCTTGCGTCCCCGGTTTTCCCGCAAACGGACAGAAGTATAGTGTCCGGTGCCCTACAGATTACCTACGGATTTCCCGGTTTTTGTTTTTCGGTGCTGATGGCGGGAATGATGGGCCGGGTTGCGTCCCCTCATGCAGCGGACAGGCAAGGGACGGGAGGTGGTGAGAGTCGGGCGGGATGATGCGGGCGGTGGTGGGACGTGGGCAGGGAGGGGGCGGGTCAACCTTCCGGATGAGTTTTCAGAACGGTGGCGTGGAGTCTCTCCGTGTCGGGAGAGGGGGCGAGGCCGCGGGAGGCAAGGGTTTCGACACATCGGTGGTAGGCGGCCAGGGCCCGACCCCGGTGTCCGAGCGCGTCGTAACAGGAAATAAGACCCCGGTGGAACTCCTCGATGAGGTCGTCCTCCTCCAGTCCCTTCAGGTAGCGGGCCAGGGCCTCCCGCCATCGCCCCCTTTCTTCGAGCAGTCGGCACAACGTCAGGGTGGCGCGGATGAACTTGTCACGCAACCGCTCGCGTGGAGAAATGATCCACTGGTTGTCCCCGCCGGCCAGGAATGACCCGTCATACAGTTCGAGCGCCTGCCTGAGCAGCCGCAATGTTTGATCGTCCACGTTCCCTTCCCCTGCGGCGGCCGTCCTTGCGAGGAGGTCTTCAAAGGCGGTCCGGTCGACATGACAGCAGCGCCTGTTGAGCGTCAGGCGGCCGGCCCGGCAGAGGACGGCGTCCCGCCGGCCGAGAAGGTTTCTCAGGCGCGTTATCGTGACCTCGAGACTTTTGTGAGCCGCGTCGCCGTCGGCGTCGGGCCAGAGGATGTCGCAGAGTCGGCCCTCTTCCACTTCCTCACCGCCGAGCGCCACAAGGGCCCGGACGAGATCCAGCGGTCGCTTCGGGGTCTTCCCCGCGAATCGAAGGGGTTCGCCGTCGCGTTCTATAATGAAACGTCCGAAGGTGCGGACCCTCACCGGCCACGGCCACGCCGCGACATCCACGGGCGGTTCCCCGGGTTCGAGCCTGCGGGCAAGAACGAGATATCGCGCGTATCCGGTCTCAATATCGAGTTCCAGCGCTTTCGCGCAAAGGCCGGAGACAAAGGCGGGATTCCACCACGAGAAGTTGACGTAACCCTTTTCCCGTCCGATGCGCATGGCCCGGCGGAGGGCCGCACGCGCGGGACCTTCCCGATGGTGGTCAAAGGCGAAGCGCGCCCTCGTAAGCAGGCCCACGAACTCGATGGAAGCGCTCTGCATGCGCCGGGCGGTCCGCAGGGCGGCGTCGAGGCGTTTCCGCGCGGCGTCATGATCGCCCCTTTCGTGCAGCAGGTGAGACATGGCGATATTCCCTTGCGCCGTCGCGTAGTGCAGCCCGGTCTGTTTCGCGAACTCCATCGCCCTTTTCTGGTGCGTCAGGGCGTGGGGCAGGTCACCTTTTAAGTAAAAATACCATGAGGTCTCGTAGTGGTAGTAGAACCTGTCCAGGAGGCGGCCGTTGTCTTCCACGCCGCCCATCCCGGCGAGCAGGTCGCCGGCCCTGTCTGTGTCCCCCGAAGAGAGCGAGGCGGCCACGCCCTGCACCATCAGCAGATAGTCCCAGATGCGGACACCCGTGTGCGTGGCCATGTCAAGCCCTTCCGACATCGAGCGGAAGGACGCGTCAAAGGAAGCCGACAGCCATGACCATGTCCCCGCCATTCTGAGCGTGATCCCGGCCAGGGGGGATGCGCCCCCGTCCCCGGCCACGTGCCGCAGCCTCCGGTAGATATCCTCCGCCCGGGGGTAATCGCCCTGCCAGATGGATGAGGTATGGAGATAGAACCCGGCCAGTATCTTGAGGGGGACATCGGGGCAGGTGTCGAGGCATGCCAGGGCTTTTTCCCGCCAGGCCCCGAACCGCGGATGCCATGGTTTTCTGACCGCGAGCGCCCCGAACATCCTTGGGGTCACAAAGGCTTCTACCTCGGCCGAGGGAAAGGAGAACCCGCCGCCGAGCATTTCCTCCAGGATGGAGATCCAGCGATCCAGCGGCCTGAGATCGCCCAACTCGTGCAGGTAGGTCTCGACCACTCCGGCCCATGACATCAGGGCGCCGTCCCTGTCTTCCCTTTTCCTGAAGAGCCGGTATGCGCGTTCGAAGAATGGTCGGCCGGCCGCGGGGGCATCCGCCATGCGGCATACGCCGTTCCAGTAGAGGAGCCATGGCGTTTCGGCGACGATATGGTCCGGCAGAGCGGATATCCATTTTCCGAGAGTTCTGCCGCGTCCCTGGGCGACCATCGACCGGGCCTGGCCCGCCGCGAGCGCGGCAAGGGATATCCATTCCCCGCCCTCAATGTACAGGGCTGCCGCCTCCTCGATATTCCCGGTTTGCTCGAGCAGCGAGGCCGAGTGCCTGCGGATTGCGGCGATTTCGGCCGCCGTGTATTCTTCCCGGGCCCGGCCCAGCAGGAATTCCCTGAAAAGGGGATGGCAGCGGAAGACGGGCTCCGGTCGCTGCAGCCGTTCAATAAAATAATTTCCCGCGTGAAGCCTGGCGAGTATTTTCCCGGCGTCGTCGTTGCCGGTCAACTGTCCCGCCGTCCGGGGGGTCATTTCTGCCAGGAACGCCACTTTAATAAGGAAATTCCGGGTTCGCACATCCGTCGCGTCGAATATTTCCTCAGCGAAATAGTCGAAAACCCCTGCCGGGGAAAGACGGCCCTCCGGGCCGGCCCCGGGCGTCTCTGCCCCGCGCCTTTCGAGCAGCAGGACCAGCCCGGCGGCCCAGCCTCCGGTCATCCCGCAGATGCGCCGGACCTCTGTTTCGGAAAGTGTGTTTCCGGCCCGAAGAGCGATGATCCCCCGGGCCTCTTCGTCTGTCAGCCTGACGTCGGCGCGGCCCAGTACTTCCATCAACCCGTTGGCTCTCGCACGGGCCAGGGCCGGTGGTGGTTTGCTCCTGCTGATCAGGAGGACGCTGACGCCGGCCGGGATCATTTCGATCCCGTTCTTTATGACGTCATGAAAGGGGGAGTGTTCCGGAACCTCGTGATAGTTGTCCAGGACCAGGACGAACGGCGGTGTTACGCGGGCGAAAAGGGCCTCGAAGTAGCGGCGGGTGAAGGTGAGGATGTCGTGACGGTATTCCGGACCCAACAGCGGCAGGGCTTTTCTCTTTCCGGGGGCCGCCTTTTTCACGGCGATGCCCATGTAATGGAAGAAAGTGGCGATGTCGTCGTCACCCCGGTCTACGCGGTACCAGATGCAGGGAAGAGAGCGGTCGTCAAGGTAGGATGCGACCAGTGTCGTCTTGCCGGCCCCGGCCGGGGCCGACACATAAACCACGGACCGGCCGGGTTTGGGGTCGAGCCGGCCAAACAGACTGTTTCTTCTGTAGACTCTCCATGAAACGGGCCGGGTTATCTTGGCATATGCGTGTTCTGATCTCATGCCCCGGGACCTTGCAGTTTGTATAATACCTGAATCAGTGAGCCCCTTGCACTCTCCATCCAGGAGGAACTCACGAATTCAGGTCACATTTACATAAAAGGGAAGGGCAGGGAGATTGCGATCATGGAGTCTCCCTGTAAATTTTTTACAGCCCCTGCCGGACCCGTCAGGCGGTGATCAGTTGTTTCGCCCGCCTGTGGCGGCACATAAAGGCGCCGTTTGCAGCAACTGCCCCGGCAGCGTCGAGGTCTGATGGCCAACCAGGCTTCGGTGGCAAAATTCTTCTCGGTCGGCATGGTGTCGAACAGCAATTTCAGAACTTTGCGCTACGGGGTCTTCGGACGAGAAAGTGCACGCAAAGGCCTTCATGTCAACCATTTTTTTTGTGCCCGAAAATTTTCAACAATCATGAACCTCTAAATATCACCTGTATCAGTTACGGAAATGCCCTCGTTTTGTTGTGAGGCCGGTCCTCAGCAGAGCGCGGCGGAGTTCGGGGGGAACTGAAACATCATCCGCCTGCCCGCCGGCGGCAAAACGCCGGTCACGCAGTTGCCAGTATCTCTCCAACTGAGTCAGCAGCTCTTCGGAACCGCCGGCGGCGGCCAGTTGCGCGAGTCGCTGGCGGCGTGGTTCACACGGATGCTCTTCGTCGAGCCAGGCACGCAGATGTCTGGTCCGTCTGGTTTGACGGTAAAGGAAGGCTGTGGCGAGAAGCATCAGCAGCGCGATTGTCGCGGGCAGCAGCCGTCGGGACGGTTGCTGCCCGTCGACGCCGGTCTGATGATAGCGGCCGGTTCGCGGGTCGAACCAGTTCAACCCGACTCGCAGTTCCCCCCGGCCGCCGTCGGCCGGAGAGTACAGGTAACGCAGTCGGCGGACGAAGATGTTCCCCCGGCGTTGCAGCTGTTCGTCGAGCAGCGTCAGGAGGTCTCCGGGGCGGGCCGACAACGGTGATTGCGCCCGGGTGAGGTCGGCGTCACCGTTTAATTCCAGCACCACCTGCCGCCGTCCCCGGCCGACCTCGTCCACCAGCCGGTAGTCCAGTTGACCGACCATGCCGCTGAAACGGGCCGGTTTTCCCAGCTGCGGCAGGGGGCGGACATGGATCTGCAGGGGGGCGGGCTGCATGCGGAGGGATCTTCCCCCGGCTGTTGCCGCCGTCAGCAGCAGGGGGCCGGAACGCAGGGGCCTGACCAGCCGTCGCAGGTTTTCGACGACCTCGTCCGAGCGGGGCCCGGTCCGGCGGTGGACCGTCCCCGGGAGCTGCGCTTCAACAGCCAGTCCTGCCACTGCAGGCCAGTTGACATTGATTATGCCGCTGAGCCGGTCGCGGTGGACTGCCACGCTCAGGACGAACGCTTCCCCGAGGTAGGGCTCGGGATTCGAGACCAGCAGCCTCGCGCCGGGCTCGGCCCGGCTTGCGGTTGCGATCAGCAGCAGGGCCGTGATGATGAAGG
Organism: Geothermobacter hydrogeniphilus; assembly: GCF_002093115.1. Taxonomy (NCBI): domain Bacteria; kingdom Pseudomonadati; phylum Thermodesulfobacteriota; class Desulfuromonadia; order Desulfuromonadales; family Geothermobacteraceae; genus Geothermobacter; species Geothermobacter hydrogeniphilus. Next base: position 63,698 of record NZ_NAAD01000008.1, read on the forward strand.
GGAGTTTTTTCATCACCAGTCCTTCTCCAGGATACTGTCATGGATGGTGAGCGTTTCCGGCGCCGTCTCGGTTTCAGAGAAGGGTTTGATGACTGTGCCCCTGAGCATCTCCCGGGCTTCCGCGGCCGACAGTTTCCGGTTGTTCCCCGATGGCTCCGGGCGCTTTTGTCGTCCGTCATTCCCGTCACCTGCCGGTTGCCGGGCCAGCTGCCGGATGGCGAAAGAGAGATCAGCGGCACTGTCGTCCGCTCCGGGGTCGGCAAGCAGGGCTGTTTCACAGCGGCGGAGTGCGTCCCGATAGCGGTGGGCGGCAACCAGGCTGCTGCAGGCGTTGTGCAGTGCCGCGGCTCGTTCCCCGCCGGTAAGCAGTGCCGCCGAGCGGTCGAAGAGCCGCGCCGCCGCGACCCGGTCCGACTGCTTCAGCCCCCTCTCGAACAGCGTCCGGCCTGCGTCACTGCCGGTATCCCGGTCGCAGCCGCCGAGGACCAGCAGGACGGCCAGGACCAGCGCCCCGCTGGTTTTTCGGGGTAGGTCGATCTGCCGCAGGAACAACAGCAGCAGGGCCGGCAACAGCAATGAGATATTGTCGAGAGGACGCGGCGATGCCGGCGGACGCCAGCGCTTGAGCAGGCTGGAGATTGCCGGTGTCGTGCCCTCGTCGGGCAGCAGCCGACCGCCGGTTTGTTCCGCCAGACGTTTCAGTCTTGCCGGATCGGGGGGCGAGACCGCCGGTTGCCCCGCCAGGGTCCGTCCCGGGACCGGGCGCGGCTGACGATCCCCGGGAAGGATCGCGTAAACGGGTATATCGTTCGCGACTCGCGGGGCGGGGGTGGCCACGGTCCGCTCGCCATCGCTGAAGAGCAGGATTGCCTTCTCGCCCCTGACGCCTTCCAGTTGGCGATGGGCGAGTTCCAGGGCTTCCTCCGGGGCTGACCCGGGGGCAGCGACCTGGCCCGGCTGCAGGGCGCGGAGGAAAAAACGCAGGGCCTGGTGATCGTCGGTCAGGGGGACCTGGGTGACAGCTTCGCCGGCGAAGGGGATGAGAGCTATCTGCGCGCCGGGAAGGCCGTCCAGCAGAGCGTTGACTTCCTGGCGTGCCAGGTCAAGGCGACTCAGCCCTTTGTCGCGCAGCCCCATGCTGGGTGAAACATCGATCGCCACAGCCACCGCAAGCGCCGGCTGTGTGCGGGGTGCGGCGCGTCCTTCGTTCGGCAGTGGCTGCATCAGCAGTCCGAGGGCGGCCAGGCTGAAAAGGTCGTAACACAGGCGTGACCAGCTTGTGCGGCGGATGAAGGCCGCCTGCCGGCCGCGACAGAAGGTCCATTCACGCCAGCCGAGCAGCAGCGCCAGGGAGACCGGCAACAGCAGCCAGGTCATGGCAGCCTCCGCAGCCAGCCGCGGAACAGCAGCAGTTCCAGCAACAGCAGCGCCACCAGCCAGGGGCGGATCAGCGGTGCGAGGGGACGGTCGTGGTTGATCGTCTGTTCCTCCAGGGGACTTTTTTCCAGTTTGTCGATCTGTCGGTAAACCTGTTTCAGCGTGTCGGCGTCGGTCGCCCGGAAGAATTTTCCGCCGGTCTGTTGAGCGATCGCCTGTAGCAGGGGTTCGTCGAGGGTGGCCAGCCGGGCCCGGCCGGGGTGTCCCGGCGGCAGCGGGCCGCGCGCGGTGAAATGCAGCGGCGCCCCCTGTTCGGTTCCGAAGCCGATGGTGTAGATGCGGATGCCGAGCGCGGCCGCCGTCTTGCCGGCAATTGCCGGCGCGAGGCGGCCCCGGTTCGACCGGCCGTCGGTAAGCAGGATGATGGCGCGGCTGCGGGCGCGGGAATCCTTGAGCCGGTCAGCGGCCGCCGCCAGCGCGTCGCCGATCGCGGTTCCGGTGCCCCGTTGCTCGGCCTGAACCGCGCGCAGTCGTTGCGCGATCTGTTGCCGGTTGCCGGTGGCCGGGGCAAGGAGAAACGGGGTGCCGGCGAAGAGAATGACGCCGACCCGGTCGTTGCGCCGTCCGGCGATGAAATCGGCGGCCGCTTCACGGGCAACCGTCATCCGGTCCGGGGGGATGTCGGCGGCTGTCATGCTGGCCGAAATGTCGAGGACCAGCATCATCTCGATCCCTTCCCGGTTGATGCTGGTGGTCGTTCGGCGCAGCACCGGTCCGGCCAGCAGAATCAGCAGCAGGGTCAGCAGCAGCGCGGACAGGTACGGCTGCAGCCGGGCGAGGCGCAGTTTCCAGCCGGGTCGGCGCGCCTGGAAGACCCGCAGGCTGGAGACGGTCAGTGCCCGGCGGCCGGTTCGAAAGGGCAGCAGCGCCAGCGGCAGCAACAGCAGCCATAACGGGTTGGACCAGAGCAGGTTCATTTCTCTTTCTCCAGTTCCGTCAGGCGTTGCCGCCAGGCGTCCAGTTCCTCACCGGTCGGTGGATAAGGACCGAAACGCCACGCTGTCAGCATCTTCTGCAGCTGCGTTTTGCCACCACCGGGGGGCAGCGTCTCAAGCCGGTCGGCCATGTCCGCGAAGCGGTTGTCCCCGACCTCCGTCGGCCCGGTCCGATGCTTGCGCATCAGCAGCAGTCCGGCCGCCGCCGTGGCCGGCAGCAGGCCCCACCACCATGCACCGGGCAGCCTTTCACCCGTGGGCAGGGGGCGAAGGGCGCTCGGTTGCCGGATGTCACGATAGGGGTCATCGATGTCGATCGTTCGGGAGGGAGAATTCCAGCTGCGGCTTCCTTTGTACAGCGGGAATTCGGGGAGTCGTGCCGGACCGGGACGCAACGGCAGCAGGGTGATGTGCAGCCGGTCCTCTTCGATGACCGGTCGGCCGAGCAGGCGGAAGGGACGCAGATCGGGATAGTCGCTCAGCTGCCAGTCGGTTCCGGGGAGTTGAACGGTGATCTCAAGAGGCGTCCCCAGTCGGGGCGGATCGGGTTCGATCCGCAGCGGATTTACCGCGGCGCCCAGCAGCAGCGGCAGCATCCCCGCCAGCAGCAGGCCGTAGAATCGGCGTTTCATGACCGTCTCCGGCGTCGCAGGAAGAAACGGCGCAAGGGCGGCAGAACGGGGTGTCCGCCTGCCAGTTTCAGCAGCTCGATTCCACAACCGCGCAGGGTGGTGGACAGCTGTTGATCCTCCCGCTGCCAGAGCAGGTGGCTGGTGCTGCCGTCGCAGAGGGTTGCGGCACCGGTTTCGGCATCGCGCAGCAGCAGCGGCGCTGCCGGCAGCCGCGCTTCTTCCGGGTCGCGCAGCAGCACCGCGATCAGGTCATGGCGGGAGGCGACACGCTGCAGCAGGGCTGTCGGCAGCGCGGCGTGGAAATCGGACAGCAGCAGGATCAGTCCCGGTCGGCGCAGCAGACGCAACGCCTTGTCGAGGGGCGGAGCCAGACGGGTGCCGGTCGCGGTTCGCGGATGATCATCCAGTCGTCCCAGCAGACGGTGGACCTGGGTTGTGCTGTTGCCCGGCGGCAGCACCAGTTCGGTTTCTTCGGCGAATCCGACCAGGCCGACCCGGTCACGCTGGGCAACGGCGGCAAAGGCGAGCAGCGCGACGGCCTCCTGCAGCAGCGCGAACTTGACCGGGGTGATCGAGCGCGACAGGTCGGTCAGCAGCAGCACCTGGCGACTGCGTTCCTCCTGGTAGCAGCGGATGTGCGGCTGGCCCTGGCGGGCGGTGTGGTTCCAGTCGATCAGGCGCGGGTCGTCTCCCGGCTGGTAGGGGCGCAACTCGGCGAATTCGAGTCCCTGGCCGCGAAAGCGGGAGCGTTCTCCACCGCCCAGCAAACCGGCCAGCTGCCGTCGGGAGGTCAGCTCCAGTTGCCGGATCTGTCTGCTTCGCGAAAGGGTCATGGCGGTCGCCGGCGGGTGAGGTGTCAGGGTGTCGGAAGGGTTTTCAGCAACTGGTCGATGATCTGATCGGGGGTGTGTCCGTCCGCTTCCGCTTCGTAGCTGAGCAGCAGCCGGTGACGCAGTACCGGATGAGCGATGCTGTACAGGTCGTCGGGGACCACGTAGCTGCGGCCGCGGATGAAGGCCAGCGCCTTGGCGGCCCGTGCTAGGGCGATGCTGCCGCGCGGGGAGATGCCGTGGGCGATCAGAGGGGCGAGCTGGTCGGCGCCGAAGCGTTGCGGCTCACGGCTCGCGGCGGTCAGGTCGAGCAGATGGTCAAGCAGCTCCGGCGCCAGGTGGATCTCCCGCACCTGTTCGCGGGCCGCGGCCAGCTGCTCCCTGCCGATGCGCAACCGCGGGGTCGGGGCGCTGCCGGAGCTGTGGGCGATCACCATCCGCTGTTCCGCCTCGCGGGACGGATAGTCAACATGCAGTTTGAGAAAAAAACGGTCGAGCTGGGCTTCCGGCAGGGGGTAGGTTCCCTCCTGCTCCAGCGGATTCTGGGTGGCCAGGACGAAAAAGGGGTCGGGCAGCCGGTGGCTGGTTTCGCCGAGGGTCACCTGGCCCTCCTCCATGGCTTCGAGCAGCGCCGACTGTACCTTGGCCGGGGCGCGGTTGATTTCATCAGCCAGCAGCACCTGGGTGAAGACCGGCCCTTTGCGGGTGCGGAACTCTCCGCTCGGAGGATGATAGATGGGGGTGCCGGTCAGATCTGCCGGCAGCAGGTCGGGAGTGAACTGGATACGCTGGAAGTCGAGGTCGAGCAGTCTGGCCAGGGTTTTTGCGGCCAGGGTTTTGGCCAGGCCCGGTACGCCCTCGATGAGTACGTGGCCGCCGCACAGCAGGCCGACCAGCATGCCTTCGATCAGGGACTGCTGACCGTGGACGATCTCTTCGGCGGCGGCCAGCAGTTCCGGGATGAAGGCACCGGTTTTCCGGACGCGGGCATCATCCCGGGTCAGGCGGCTGTGGGCGGACTCAGGCACTGAAGTGCCTCCTTCATTTTTTTCAGGGCATTCTGCTCGATCTGACGGACACGCTCGCGGCTGATGCCGTAGCGGTCGGCCAGCTCCTGCAGGGTCAGGGGCGGATCGTCCAGCAGGCGTGCCGCAACAATATCACGTTCCCGGGGCTTCAGGCGAGACAATGCCTCGCCGACCTGTTTGCGACGCTGCTCGTCTTCCTGTCGCTCTGCCAGCAGTTCTTCCTGGTTGGCGCGTTCATCCGCCAGTGAATCCATCAGGCTGTAGTCATCCCCGTCGACCAGTTTCAGGTCCAGGGAGGCATCCCGGGCGTGCATCCGCTGTTCCATTTCCTCGACTTCGGTGGTGCGGACATCGAGTTCGGCGGCGATCTCTTCACTGTTGCTGCCGCCGGTAAGGCGTTTCAGGGCCTCGCGCGTCTGGTTGAGTTTGAAGAAAAGCTTCTTCTGTGCCTGGGTGGTGCCGATCTTGACCAGCGACCAGCTTTTGATGATGAAGTTCTGGATATAGGCCCGGATCCACCAGACCGCGTAGGAGATCAGGCGGATGCCGCGATCCGGATCGAATTTCTTGACCGCCAGCATCAGGCCGATGTTTCCTTCCTGGACCAGGTCGAGCAACTTGCAGCCGTAGTTGCGGTATTCGTAGGCGATCTTGACCACGAAGCGCAGGTTGCCGGTGACCAGGCGCTCGGCGGCGGTCAGGTCGCCCTGGTCGCGGTAGCGGCGGGCGAGATCGATTTCCTGCTCTGGAGTCAGCAGTTCGAAACGATTCACCTGGGCCATGTAGTGTTCGAAATTGTCGCTGACAACAGCTAGCGCGAGGTCGCTCATGTCGTCACCTCCAGGATGTTTTCTTTTGTAAGATCAAGTCATTGGCACTCTCGACCGGAGAGTGCCAAATCTTTATAGCAAACTCTTCCGCCGCTGGCAAGAGGTCCGGGCAAGATCGGAGGTTGACAGTCCCGGTTTGCCTTCCGATAATGTCGCGAACCCTCAGGAGCTACAGAGTCATGCAAATCCTCTATATCGGTTTGTTCGGCGCTTTCGGCTGCGTCTCCCGTTACCTGGTGTCCGGCTGGGTCTATGCCCTGGCGGGTCGTTCTCTGCCCTGGGGAACCCTGGCGGTCAATGTTGTCGGATCGCTGCTGCTCGGTTTCCTGATGGAGTCCGGCCTGCGCAGCACCCTGCTGCCGGCGCAGGTGCGGATGGGCATCACCACCGGTTTCATGGGCGGCTTCACCACCTTTTCGACCTTTTCCTATGAAACGGTGCGATTGATGGAGGAGGGAAGCACCCTGCAGGCCGGGGCTAATGTTGTTCTCAATATGACGGTCTGCGTGGTCTTTGCCGGTCTGGGCATCTATCTCGCCCGCCAGCTCTAGCTGATGAAAGACGTCCATCTGCGGTGTTGCCCTCACCCCGTGTCAACGACGTACCTTCCGGTACGCCTTATGCCGCAGGGCTTCGGACACCTTGCATCTGAACATTTTTGCTCAGCCTGGGGGACGACTTTTTCAACACCCTGCCAGTCAATTTTGGGGAGGACTCATGACGCGACTCGATGGTGAACTGACCCTGATGCGGATTTTTTTCGGCGAATCGGATCGCTGGGAAAAAAAGCCGTTGTACGATGCCCTGCTGGCCCTGTTTCGGGAACGGGGCCTCGCGGGGGCGACGGTCATCAAGTGCGCCGCCGGTTACGGCGGCGGCAGCGTGCTGCACACCGACAAGCTGCTGCGTTTTTCATCCGACCTGCCGGTGATTGTTGAAGTGGTCGACAAGCAGGAAAAAATTGATCTGCTGCTGCCGGAACTCGACCGCATGATCACCGGCGGCATGATCACCCTGGAAAAAGCCCGGGTGATCCGTTACTTCTGACCAGAACCGGGAAAACTCATGTTTCACAAACTCCTCAGTCTTCTTTCCGCCGGGGCGGGAACCGCGGCCGCCGAGCATCGTGATCGTATCCAGGTCGCGGTGGCGGTGTTGTTGCTGGAGATGGCTCACGCCGATCGAAATTTTCAGCCCCTCGAAGTCCACCTGGTCGAACAATTGCTGCAGGACAGATTCGGTCTCTCCGTCGAAGCCGCCGATGAACTGATCGCCGCGGCCGAAGAGGTGCGTGCTGAAAGTTTCGACCTGCAGCAGTTCACCAGTCTGATCAACCGGCACTTCAGCATCGAGGAAAAGCTCAAGGTGATGGAGGGCCTCTGGCGGCTGGTCTATGCCGACGGCGAGCTGGACAAGTACGAGGATGCCCTGGCGAGACAGCTGGCCGGGCTGCTGCGGCTCTCTCCCCGCCAGGCTATCGACCTGAAGATCAAGGTCCTCGATGAGATCGCCCCGGACCGCCACTCCTCCTGAGTCCCTTGCTCCCCGTTCTTCCCTCGGCCGGGTCGTTGTTCTTGCGCAGCGGCTGCTGGCCGAAGTGATCCGGCCTGATGCCCGGCTGCTTGACCTGACCGCCGGCAACGGTTGCGACAGTCTCTTTCTGGCCCGTCACCTGGGACCGGACGGTCAGCTGCTCAGTTTCGATATTCAGCTGTCGGCAATCGAGGCCACTGCCGTCCGCCTGGCCGCCGCCGGTTTTCTTCCACGGCGGGTGGCCACCCGGGTGCCGCTCCACGAGCCGGGCTGTCAGCTGATCCATGACGGTCACCAGTTTCTCGACGCCTATCTCACCGGGCCGGTTGCCGCCGCCATCGGTAATCTCGGCTACCTGCCGGGCGGAGACAAGCAGCTGATTACCCGCGCTGAGACCACCCTGGAAGCCTTGCGCGCCCTCTGGCCCCGCCTGGAAGCGGGCGGGCGCCTGGCACTGGTCCTCTATCCCGGTCATCCGGGCGGGGATGAAGAATGCGCCGCGGTCGAGTGGGAATGCGCCGGGCTTCCGGCCGCCGCATTCGACGTCATCAGACTGCAGGTCTACAATCGCCGCCGGGCGCCCTCTCTCCTGGTTGTCGAGCGCCGTTTGTGACGCTAAAACCTTAAGGGATGGGGTGGGGGAGCGCCTGCGAGTATGACGTGCCGCGTTCCCAGCGGATTTTTCGGTCGTTTTTGGGCCGAAAGTTTTCATCCTGCCCTCACATCTCACATCTCACATCTCACATCAGTCATCCATGATCTGCAGCCGCTCCCGGTCCCAGCAACCGAGCAGCACCAGTAATTGGGTCACCAGCCGGTAGGTGATGCCCCACAGTACCGGACGGCCTGGACCGAGCAGGTCGATGGCCCGCGCGGTACGCAGCCGACCCTGCCAGTGGAGACTGATTTCTCCGTGGCGGGAGGGGTCAAGCAGGTCGTCGCAGGGGAACCAGAAACAGTCCGTGACTTCTTCGTTGGGGGATAGTTGCGGCATCACCGGTATCCGGTAGACGAAACAGGCGACCTGGATCGGCAGGTAGGCGCCGTGGATGTCGTCGAGGCGTCCAATGCACCAGTCCCGCTTCAGCTGCAGGCCGACCTCTTCCCGGGTTTCACGTTCGGCGGCGGCCTGTTCATCGGCATCTTCCGGGTCGACCCGCCCGCCGGGGAAGGCGAGGTTTCCCGACCAGGGGTCCCGCGGATGGCTGGCCCGTTCGATGAAGAAGATCTGCAGGCCGTCCCGGCACTGGTGCAGCAGCAGCGCGACCGCCGCCCGCTGTTTGCTGCCGGCGGCGGCCAGTTGCGGTTCGTAGTCGGCGAGAACCCGGCGAATTTCTTCCAGTGTGATCAGCATCGTCGACAGCCCTCAGGGGATCAGCACGATTTTTCCCAGGGTATGGGTCTCCAGGACCTCGTGATGGGCTTGGGCGGCCTTCTCCAGCGGCAGTTCGCGGCTGACGCGCGGCGTCAGCACCCCGCTCGCCAGGGCTGCGTCGAGGGCGGCGTGGGTGCGGTGATGTTCTTCTTCACTGGCGGCGAACAGCGACATGCCGCGGATGTCGGTTTCCTTGCCCATGGTCAGGCGCGGATCGATTTCAATGCGGCCGCGGCTGCCGACGATCACCACCCGGCCGCGCGGGGCGAGCAGCAGCAGGTCCCGCTCCAGGTTGACGTTGGCCAGCATTTCGAGGATCAGATCGACCCCGCCGGTCACCTCGGCCAGTCGGTCGGCGTAACCTTCCGCATGGTGGTTGAACACCGCCGCGGCGCCGGCCTGGCGGACCAGTTCCTCTCCTTCAGGGCTGCCGGCGGTACCAAAAACCCGCAGCCCGGCGGCTTTGGCCAGCTGGACCGCGGCCAGGCCGGCAGCGCCGCTGGCGCCGTGAATCAGGACCTTCTCGGCCGGTCTGGCGTCGCCGCGGATAAAGAGCGCCCGCCAGGCAGCCCCGGCGGGGATGGCGACCGCCGCCCCCTGGGCGAAGCTGACCGCATCGGGCAGCGGGTGGAGCTGGTCGGGACGGCAGAGGGCGTGTTCGGCGTAGGTACCGGTCAGCGAGCCCGACAGCCAGACCCGGTTGCCGGGTTCCCATCCCGTGACGTCATCACCGACCGCCTCGATGGTGCCGGCGGCATCGAAGCCGGGGACGTAGGGGGTCTGTGGCAGCACCGGGTAGACTCCGGCACGAATATAGGTGTCGACCGGGTTGACGCCCGCCGCTGCGATCTTCACCAGGATTTCACCGGACTGGGGCCGGCGGGCTTCGATCTCGCCGACCCGCATGGTTTCAGGTTCGCCGAAACTGTTGACCAGGACTGCGCGCATGATGACCTCCTGAATGGAATCTGGATCAGGGAGTCCTTTGTCGGCGGACAGCACTTGCACTCTCCATCCAACAGAAACCCACTGATTCAGGTGGAAGTAATGTTGTGATCTTGATTCAGGGATTTGCTCCGCTTCATTTCTAGCCGGTTTGGCGGGACTTGGCAAGCAGGACTCTCGTTTGCGGCGGTGCGGCAGGCGACCGCCAGCCTTGCGGGGCGGGCAAGGCTGGCGGGATCCGGGTCAGGTTAGGACCTTGTCCGGGATGACGTACCAGAGAATGGCGAAAAAGTGCATCGTGCTGCCGGCCAGGACGAACAGGTGCCAGATGGCGTGGTTGTAGGGCAGCCGGTCCCAGGCGTAGAAGACCACTCCCCCGGTGTAGGCGAGACCACCGAGGACCAGCAGCAGCAATCCGCCGGGGGCGAGCCCGGCCATCAGCGGCCGGGCGGCGATGACCACCACCCAGCCCATGGCGATGTAGGTGGCGACCCGCAGTACACCCATATTTTTGGCAAAGGTGGTTTCGCAGATGATGCCGACCAGGGCGAGTCCCCAGACCACGCCGAAGATGGTCCATCCCCAGGGACCGTGCATCGAGATCAGGGTGATCGGAGTATAGGTGCCGGCAATCAGCAGGAAGATGGCGGCGTGGTCGAGGGTGCGGAGGATATTTTTGGCCGACACATGCTGGATGCTGTGGTAGAGGGTTGAGGTCAGATAGGAGAAGATCAGGGTGGCGCCGAAGACGCTGCAGGTAACAATGTGCCAGGTGTTGCCGCGGGTGCCGGCGTAGGCGGACAGGACGCCGAGCCCGCCGATGGCGAGCAGCGTGCCGATACCGTGGGTGATACTGTTGGCGATCTCTTCGCCGGGGCTGTACTCGGAACAGGTATCGTGGGGGGCTGCCATGGGTAAAACCTCCTTGGCAAGGGTGTGACCAGACATATGGGGTCGCGCAGGGTTAAGCAAACGTTAGCACGCTATTCGGGGGACGGCGAGCCCATGACCAGGAGTTTTACAGAACTTTTACCCGTCTTCGGTGAGTCGTGACCATGCCTTTATCGCAGGTACATCGGCCGGTTTTCCGACAGTTTCAGCCAGCCGTTGACGATCCGGTAGATGAGCCAGATGCCGGTGAGGACGAGAATGAAGTAACCGATGACAAAGGTGAAGGTGATGCCGCCGAGGATGCTCCAGAACAACCCGAACCAGAAGGTCCGGCGTTGCCAGCGGAAGTGGGATTCAACAAAAGTGCCCTTTACCAGATCGGCCTTGAGATAGTTGAGAATAATGCCGATAATGGCGGTCAGGCCGAAGATGAAGGAGGCTGCCTGCAGGGCATAGATAATGGTTGCCATTTTCCGGGCGCGGCCGGTCGGATCAAGGGTGACGGCTTCGTCGTTCATGAAGTCCTCCTCGAGAACAGGGATATGACAGAGCAGGTATTTCCATAAATTGTAACGGATTTTTCCTCTCTGTCATCTTTGATGCTTTCGCAAAAACATCAAGAGTGTTGGCTAAGCAAAAAGCGCCAGCAGCAAGGCGCGCGATTGTCGCGCAATGAGGCGTACTTACGTACGTTGAAGCAGCGAGACAAACGCAGCAACGCAGCTGCTGGTGAGTTTTTGCGACGCCATCATCTTTCGGTTATCGTTTGCGGGGGATTTGCAGTTAGAATGAATCATCGGTCTTGACACGTTTCCCGTCCTGGGTGAAGGTCCTGATCCAGGTAACCAAAAGGAGTCTGTTGATGCGTTTTTTCCTGATTTTCCTGTTGTTGCTGCTGTTCGTGTCACCTGTTCAGGCGGCGAAAAAACAATCGCAAACGGTTCTTGACGCCATCGAGGTTGTGCATGAGATCAACAAGATTCCCGAACAGGGGATCCCGCCGGCACTGCTGAACGATGCCTACGGCCTGGCGATCATTCCCGGGATGCTCAAGGCCGGTTTCATTATCGGCGGCAAATTCGGCAACGGAGTCCTGCTTACCCGTGGGACATCGGGCCGTTGGAATAATCCGGTCTTCGTCTCCCTGATCGGCGGCAGTTTCGGTTGGCAGATCGGTGCCCAGTCGACCGACGTGATCCTGGTCTTCATGACCGAAAAGAGCATCAACGATGTCTTTGAGGGGAAAATAACCCTCGGCGTCGATGCCGCGATTGCTGCCGGTCCGGTCGGTCGCCGGGTCGAGGGTTCGACCGATATCACCCTGAAGGCGGAGATCCTTTCCTATTCGCGCAGTCGCGGCCTGTTTGCCGGGGTCTCTCTCGAAGGAGCCTCGCTGGCGGTGGATGACGATGCCGACGGTGCTTTCTACGGTCGCGAGGGAATTCGTCCCGACGAGATCCTGAAACTCGGCTACGGCCGTCTGCCGATTCCGGCCAGGAGCCTGCTCGATACCCTCAACCGGAGCGCCGCCAAAGGGAAGTGACGATCGTTGCGGAGAGATTCCCGTGCCCTGAATGGATACGGATGCGGCAAGCAGAAAACGGCTGCCTGTTCAGAGTTTTGAGAAAATTCTCCACCGGATGTTGAATATTCTTCATCGCGCCTTTGTCTGATCTTGTAACAGGTTGAATTTAAACGGTGTTGTCTTCGGCACGCAGTTTGAATATCCAGCTGCAGCAACGGAAGCAAAGGAGGCGACATATGCCGGAACGTGGTGGGACCATCCTGGTCGTCGATGATGATGCCGGTCTGCGCAGGGTTATTCAGCACAACCTGGAGGAGGCGGGCTACAATGTCATGCTGGCGGAAGACGGGGAAACAGGGTTCCGGCTTTTTCAGCAGACCCATCCCCGGTTGGTGCTGACCGATGTCCGTATGGGCGGACTGGGCGGCCTGGAGCTGTTAACCCGTATCAAGGCCTACAGTCCGGACGCTCTGGTTGTTGTGGTCACCGCCTTCGGTTCCCTGGAGGAAGCCGTCAAGGCGATTCGTCTCGGTGCCTATGATTATCTGGGCAAGCCTTTCAGCCGCGAGCAACTCGTCCTTGCGGTTTCCAAGGCACTTGCCTTTCAGGGACTGACCCGGGAAAACCGTAAACTGAAAGCCGCGCTCTCCTCCCGGAAACACCGGGTGCTGCTGGGGGATTCCCCGCAGATGCAGGCGGTGCATAACCTGATCCGCAGGATGGCGACCGCCGAGGCCCCGGTGTTGATTCTCGGGGAAAGCGGTACCGGCAAGGAGTTGGTAGCCCGGCAGCTGCACCGACAGGGAGCGCGCCGGAAGGGGCCTTTTGTTGTCGTTAACTGTGCCGCTATCCCGGAAAAACTCCTGGAAAGTGAGTTGTTCGGGCATCTGCGCGGCGCTTTTCCCGGTGCCGCGCGCAACCATCGGGGAAAGTTCGATCAGGCCGATGGCGGCACCCTGTTTCTTGACGAGGTCGGTGAACTGCCGGCCGAACTGCAGTCCAAGCTGCTGCATGTCCTGCGGGAGAATGAGATTACGCCGGTCGGCGGCAAGGCCCATCGGATCAATGTCCGCGTCATTTCCGCAACCAACCGCAACCTTGAAACAGAAATCAGCTGTGGGCGCTTCTGCAGAAACCTGTACTCCCGGTTGGCTGTTCTGCCGTTGTCTTTGCCGCCGTTGCGTGACCGGGAGGAGGATATTCCTCTGCTGGCCCAGCATTTCCTCGATCGTTACAGTGGCGACCGCAACCTCTCTCTGAGTCGGGAGGCCCTGAGTGCCCTGCAGTGCTATCCCTGGCCAGGCAACGTGCGTGAATTGGAAAACCTGATGGAACGGTTGGCGATTCTGGCCAGGGCCGATCTGGTTGAGCGGGATGAGCTGCCCTTGAAAATACTGACCTGCGGCATGTCGGGAGCCCGTCGGGTGGTCCACCTGCCCCCCGACGGCTATTCACTGGAAGAGATCGAGAAACAGGCGATTCTTCAGGCCCTGGCGCTCTGTTCCTGGAACCGGACCAGAGCCGCGGAATTTTTGCGGATCTCAAGCCCCCTGCTGACGTCCCGGATTGAAAAATACGACCTGGTTCCCGAACAGCGGGAAGCCGCGGGAATTTCCCTGGAATCTTCATAGGAGTCGGCCGGACCTTTGGGTTCCGTTGTTGACTCTGTATCGCGCTCCGAACTCGTCGGCACAGGTTCCATCGTGCTGGATGCGGAGCGGCCAATTTTCATCCCGGCAGTATCCTGTGACCAGTTGATGCCACCTTCACATGGGACCTGCTCTGTATGACGCATGAGAATTTTCAGCATAAATCTTCGATTCTGATCGACTGGCTCGGGTTACGGCGGGACGAGCTGCAAGTTTTCGTTCTGGCGACCCTGGCTCTGCTCTGCATCACTGCCTCCAATGTTCTGTTCGGCAATTACGCCGAGACGACTTTTCTGAAGCGTTTCGGCGTGCATTTTCTGCCGACCATGATCCTGATCAATGCCGTTGTGACCTTCTTCGTGATGAGCCGGGTTGGTCGCTGGCTGACGCGGATGTCCGGCCAGACGCTGCTGAGCCGGACCCTGGTTTTTTGCGCCCTGAGCGCGGCCCTGGTCAGGCTGATGGTTCCCCTGGGGTGGCCCCTGCTTTATCCCCTTGTTTATGTCATGAAAAGCCAGTATGAACTGCTGCTGGTTTTTCTTTTCTGGAACCTGGCCAACCAGGTTTTTTCCACCAGACAATCGAAAAGGATGTTTCCGCTGATGGTTTCCGGCGGACTGGTCGGCGGCATTGGCGGCAGTGTCGCCACTCCCCTGGTGGCACGTCTCGGTTCCGTGGACAATATCCTCTGGGTTTACCTGGGCGGTGTTCTGAGCGCGACGGTGCTGATTCGGCTGATGACCCGGACGGTGCGGGCGGCCGCGGGTGCCGAGAAGGTCTCCGGGAAGGAGCACGGCAGGTCATCGCTGTTTGCCGGCATGCGCCAGGCGCTTCCGGTGATGCGTCGTTCCCATCTGGCGCGATGGCTGGTGCTGCTGGCGCTGATTCCGAACATCCTGATTCCGCTGCTTAATTACCAGGTCAGTTTTGCTGTCGATATGACCTATGCCAACGAATCCACCATGCTCGGGTTTTACAGTTTTTATCGCGGTGCCCAGTTCGTTCTCGCGTTGCTGGTGAGCCTGTTTGCCGGGCGGATTTATGCGCGATTCGGTTTGTCCGGGGGGTTGCTGGTCCATCCTTTCAACTACCTGCTGATCTTTGTCGGATTCATGCTGCAGTTCGATATTTTTACCGCGGTTTACGCCGGAATCAGTTCCGGAGTTATCCGCCGAGCGATTCAGACTCCGGCCCGGGCGGCCCTGAACGGCCTGTTTTCTGATGAACAGCGGGTGGCGCTGATGCCCTTTCTGCGCGGTGTCGTCGTGCGTGTCGGCATTCTGATCGGCGCGGTTTTTGTGCTGATCTGCCAGTCGGGATATTTCGTGGTTTGCCGGTTTCCCCTGCACCCGCAGAATCTGGCCCCTTTCGGTTTCGGTTTTGCCCTGCTCTGGTTGATGGTTGCCCTGCGGATGAAAAAGCACTACCCCGAACTGGTGCTGGAGACCCTCGGCTGGTACGGACCGGAGCGCGGCAGGATCAACTTCGCGCCCGAGGTTGTGCGCGCCGCCCGTAAGAAACTGTTTCTGGCCCGGCGCCGTCTGGCCCAGGCGGTTGCCGTGGGGCAGCAGAACGACGGTGTCCATGCTGACAGGCTGGTGGAACATCTGCGCGACACGGCGGCCCGGCTTGCCTTTGAGGTTCTCTGTGAGTTGGAAAACTGGGATTCTTCGGGACGCCTGAGAACCGTGCGGGAGGCCCTGCAGGGGGGAGACGCGCGGCACCGCGCCAACGCACTCGAAGCCCTGGAACAGCTTGTCCCGCACAGCTTGGCGTATGGTCTGGTGCGGGGGCTTGAGAAAGACCTGCAGGGAGGCTGGAGCTACCCGGGGCCGGTGCTGCAGGTTCTGGCTGTCGACGACGATCAGACCACCAGGGAGCTGGTGCGCTGCCTGCTCGGCCGCGTCGCGGACGGCCAGGAGGCATCAGCCGGACGTTCTTCAGCAACCGGGTCCATGGTCAACTGATATCCGGATCGGGATCAGACGCGTTCGATCACCTGCTGCAGTTTATCCCGCACCTGTCCGGCAATATCCGCCAGGTCCGGGTTTTCCACCGCCTGCATCGAGGCCATGGGGTCCACGGCCGCGATTTCGGTTTCGCCCTTGTCGGTGGTGCGGATAATCACATTGCAGGGCAGCATGGTGCCGATGTTCGGTTCGGCCTGCAGCGCCCGGTAGGCAAAATGAGGATTGCAGGCGCCGAGAATCTTGTAAGCCGGCATCTCTTTTCCCAGTTTCTTCCTGATCGTAGCCTGCACATCGATTTCCGTCAGGACTCCAAAACCCTCTTCCGCCAGCTGCACTCGGACTTTTTCTTCTGCTGCTTCGACCGTGCAGGGAACAATTTTGTTGAATGTGTAGCCCATCTTTATCTCCTTTGACCGGATCTTGAGGACTGTTGCAGGAAAAACAAATGGTCCGCGAAGAATTATTCTTCGCTGGCGGTTCCCTGCGGTTGTTTGGTTCTGTGCAACTGCCAGGAACGCCATATCAGGTAGACGACCGGAACCAGAATGAGAGTCAACAGGGTTGCTGAAACCATCCCGCCGACCATCGGTGCGGCGATTCTCTTCATCACCCTGGCGCCGGTTTCCTGACTCCACATGATCGGCAACAGGCCGCCGATGATGGCGCAGGCGGTCATGGTGATCGGACGAACGCGTTCCGCGGCACCTTCCAAAATTGCATCATAGAGTCCCGCCTTGTCAAGAGTCCCCTCCTCGGCACACTTCTTCTCGAAAGCCCGGTCGAGGTAGATGATCATCACGACGCCGATCTCGACGGCGACACCGACCAGGGCGATGAAACCGACCATGACGGCGACGCTTATATTGTAGCCCAGCAGGTACATGAACCAGATGCCGCCCAGGACCGAGAACGGTACCGTCAGCATGACGATCAGAACTTCGGTCAGGTTGCGGAAGTTGAGGAAAAGCAGCAGGAAAACAATCAGCAGGGTGACTGGAACCACCACCTTGAGCCGTGCCCGCGCCTCCTGGATGTACTCGTACTGGCCGCTCCACTGGATGCTGTATCCCGGCGGGATGGTGATTTTCTCCTCGACCAGTGCCTTGGCTTTTTCCACGTAACTGCCGACATCCTGGTCGGAATTGATGTCGACATAGATCCAGGCCTGGGGCCTGGCCCCTTCGGTCTTGATCGAGGGCGGACCCATGCGGGGGAAGATGTCGGCCACCTGCTCGATGGGGATCTGGGCGCCGGTCGGGGTGGCGATCAGCACGCGACGCAGTTCTTCCGGGTTGTGGCGCAGATCTCTCGCGTAGCGGACATTGACCGGATAGCGTTCGAGCCCTTCGACGGTTCTGGTGACATTCTTGCCACCGATGGCCGACTGGATGACGTCGTTGATGTCATCGACGGTCAGCCCGTAACGCGCGGCCTGGTCGCGCTTGATGACGAAATCGAGATAATAACCGCCGGCGACGCGTTCGGCGAAGACACTGCGGGTTCCGGGCAGCCCGCGCACCACTGGTTCGATCTCTTCGCCGAGTTTCTGCAGGACCTTCAGGTTGGGACCGGTCAGCTTGATGCCGACCGGGGTCTTGATGCCGGTGGAGAGCATGTCGATGCGGGTCTTGATCGGCATGACCCAGGCGTTGGTGACCCCGGGCAGGCGAACCAGACGATCGAGTTCGTCGGACAGTTTTTCAATGGTCATGCCCGGTCGCCACTCCTCCTCAGGTTTCAGAATGATGGTGGTTTCGAGCATTGAAAGGGGTGCCGGGTCCAGCGGGGAGCGGGCTCGGCCGACCTTGGCCAGCGCGTGCTTGACCTCCGGCAGGGTCATGATCAGCTGGTTGGTCTGCTGTGCGACCGCCGTCGCCTCCGTGATTGAGACCCCGGGGAGCATGGAGGGCATGTAGAGCAGATCCCCCTCGTTGAGCGGCGGGATGAACTCGGAACCGAGCTGCCGGTAGGGGATGATGGTCAGCACCAGGAAGGCGAGGGCTGCGGCCAGTACCACCCAGCGCAGTCTCAGCGCGGTTTTCAGGACCGGTCGATAGAGCTTGGAGAGAATGCGATTGACGGGGTTCTTGTGCTCGGGAAGAATCCGGCCGCGGATCAGGTAGCCCATCAGGACCGGTACGACGGTGATCGACAGGATGGCTGCCGCCGCCATCGAATAGGTCTTGGTGAACGCCAGGGGAGTGAACATGCGGCCTGACTGGCCGGTGAGAGCGAAGACCGGCAGGAAGGAGACGGCGATGATCATCAGGGAGTAGAAGAGCGCCGGTCCCACCTCCTTGGTGGAGTCAACGATGATGTCCCAGTGGGGTTTCTTGTCCCGATCCCGTTCGAGATGCTTGTGGGCGTTCTCGATCATGACAATCGCGCCGTCCACCATGGCGCCGATAGCGATGGCAATACCGCCGAGGGACATGATGTTGGCACCGAGCCCCTGGAAATACATGATCGTCATGGCGATCAGGATGCCGACCGGCAGGGTGAAGATGGCGACAAATGCCGAACGCAGGTGCAGCAGGAAAACCACGCAGACCAGGGCGACAATGATGCTCTCCTCGATCAGTTTGCCGCGCAGGGTGTTCTGGGCACGGTGGATGAGGGCCGAACGGTCATAGATGGGGACGATTTCAACGCCCTCCGGCAGGCCGGGCTTCAATTCCTCGATCTTCTGCTTGACCCGGTTGATGACGTCGAGGGCGTTGTTCCAGTAGCGCATTTCGACAATGCCGACGGCGGCTTCTCCGAGCCCGTCCAGGTCAATCGCCCCGCGCCTGATTTCGGGTCCGAGACTCACGTTCGCGACATCCCGGATCAGAATCGGCGTGCCGTTCATGTCGACACCGACCGGGATCTGTTCAATATCCTTGACGCTTTCGATGTAGCCGATTCCTTCCACCATGTATTCGGTCTCGGCGTATTCCACCACCCGGCCGCCGACATCGTTGTTGCTGCGCCTGACCGCGCGGATCACCTTGCTGAGCGGCAGGTCGTAGGCCAGCAGCTTGTTGGGATCGATATTCACCTGGTACTGTTTGACGAATCCACCCACCGAGGCGACGTTGGCGACCCCCGGTACGGTCTGCAGCTGATAGCGCACGTACCAGTCCTGCAGACTGCGCAGTTCGGAGAGGTCGTGTTGGCCGCTGTGATCGACTAGGGCGTATTCAAAGACCCAGCCGACCGGGGTGGCGTCGGGGCCGAGGACCGGTGTTATGCCGGGCGGCAACTGATTTTGTACGAAGCTGAGGTACTCAAGCACCCGGCTGCGTGCCCAGTAGATGTCGGTGCCGTCTTCGAAGATCACGTAGACGAAGGAAAGGCCGAAAAAGGAGTAGCCGCGTACAACCTTGGCGTTGGCAACTGCCAGCATGGTGGTGGTGATGGGGTAGGTGACCTGGTCCTCGACGATCTGCGGCGGCTGTCCCGGCCACTCGGTGAAGATGATGACCTGGACATCGCTGACGTCCGGAAGGGCGTCCAGAGGGATGCGTTCGAAAGCGAAGATCCCGGCGCCGATGGCGGCGACCACCGCGAGGGCCACCAGGAACTGGTTGCGAACCGACGCTTCGATCAGTTTACGCAGCACGCGTCACTCCTTGGGATGGCGGGCGGGCATGGCCATGGCGTCAGGGCCGTTCATCTTCTTCGACATGCCCCCGCCGGTTTTATCCATGTCGGGCATTTTCATGCCGGGCATGGCTTGCTGCTGCTTGCCGGTGGTCGGTGCCATCGTCGGCGGAGCCTGGCGCATCTTGTCGATGGCGGCCTGCAGGCTGCTTTCGGAGTTGATCAGGAACTGGGCCGAGGTCACCACCTGATCCCCTTCCCGGAGGCCTTTGAGAACTTCGAATTCGTCACCGACCTGGGCTCCCAGCTTAATTTCGCGCGGGGCGAAACGATCGCCGTCGAGGGCCACCAGCGCGATGTCCCGTACACCGGTGCGGATAATGGCCTGAACCGGGACAGCGAGTCCCTGCCGGTTGATGTCGACTTTTATCGATACATTGGCCCACATGTCGGGCTTCAGGTCGAAATCGTCGCTGTTGGGGAAGGAGATGCGTACCTGCAGGGTGCGGGTCATGTTTTTCAGGTAAGGATAGATATAGATGATTTTCCCGCGATAGGTTTTTCCCGGCTGGTAGGCGAGGGTGATCTCCGCCTCCTGCCCCAGTTTCAGCCAGGGGGCTTCGTATTCGTAGATGTCGGCGTAGACCCAGATGGAGGAGATGTCGGCAATTTCGTACAGGTCCTGGCCGGGTTTGACGTAGCCCCCCTCCGGGACATTTTTGCGCACGATGATGCCTTTGAACGGTGCGTGCAGCGCCATGGTGCGGGTAATTTCACCGCGTTCGCGCAGAGCCCTGATCTGGGCCTCGGTGATATCCCAGTAGCGCAGTCGCGCTTCGGTGGCCCGCAGCAGGCTGTCGGCTCCCGCGGAGATGCCTGAAATCGGACTCTGCTGCAGTCGGCGCTGGTACTGCAGGGCGACCAGGTATTCCTCCTGGCTGGAGACCAGGTCCGGACTGTAGATGGTCAGCAGCTGCTGGCCCTTTTCAACCACCTGGCCGGTGAAGTTGACCTCCTGCCGCTCGACCCAGCCGCCGATTTTGGGAGTGATCCTGCGGACCCGGGTTTCGTCATAGGCGACCCGGCCGATGGTGCGAATGTTTCTGTTCAGGTTTTTGCGGACCAGTGTGACTGTCTTCACGCCGATGTTCTGCCTGGTTGCCGGGTCAATGGTGATCGTCCCCGGTGGTCCTGATGCTCCCGCTCCCTCATAGACCGGAACCAGATCCATACCCATGCGGTCCTTGCCCGGTTCGGGGTAGGTTTCGGTCGGGTTCATGGGCGAGCGCCAGTAGAGAATCTTTTGTCCCTGCTGGGAGGCTGAAGGTTCGGACGAAGGCTGTGTGAGATTCAGAAAGTAGAAGGCTGTTCCGCCGACAGCGAGAATAACGGCGGCCAGGGTGATAATAATCCAGGTGATCCAAGGACGCTTCCGGTTCGTGCGATTCATGGATGAACCCACTTTTTGGAGGATATTGACAAGCTGTCGCAGCCGATATTCTACACCGGCCCTGTCGGCGGAGGCCGGAACTGAAGAGGGTTGGAAATGACCGTTCCGCAGAATATGGCTAAAATGTTGCCGACGTAAACCTCTGTTTGAAATCTACCAGATCTGAACAGTCTTGCAAGACGACTATCCTGAAAGACCATGGGAAGGCCCGTTCGGAAGCAGCGGCTTGCCAACTCAGATTCGGGTATTAAACTTAAAATAAAACGGTTGTTGGGGGGGGCACCAGATTCCGAGGGAGGTACGCTATGAAAGAGATTAAGGCCTATATCCGCACGAGCGCCCTTGAGGCGGTAATCGAAAACCTGCAGAAACATGGTGCGCCCGGCGTTACCGCCATCAATGTCCATCCGGTCGGGTACGGTTTCGATTCGCGGCATCCGCTGAAGCTGAGGGAAGCCAAGGTTACCGAGAAGTATTATGCCGTCACCAAGCTTGAGCTGGTCTGTGATGCGGAGGAGTTGGATAACTATGTCGATGCCATCGTTGAAGCCGCGCACACCGGGACATCAGGAGACGGTCTGATTTTTATTTCCGATGTTGATGAGGTGGTCAAAATCCGCAACCGTGGTCGGGGAACCAATATTGCCGCGGTGTCGGCAGAGGTGTAAGAAGGCCCTCCCCGTGACAGGGAGGGCCGTGCTGCCGCGCGTTTCTCCACGGCAAAATCTCCTCCGGGGAAACCGGGCAGAAAGAAATCCTGGTCGATTCAGATTTCCCCCCGTTCGTGCATTTCGATCAGGCGCTCGAATTTGCGTTCCATGCCGCTGATGATCTCCGCGTGGCTTGCTCCCAGGTCATCCCACAGGAACGCCAGCAGCGCCTGCCTGACGCAGATGTTGCATTCGCTGGCGTGGGAGTCAAAATCCCCGCCGATCTGACCTTTCTGCCAGAAGCAGTAAAGCAGGTTGTCATGTCCCATGCGGTTGCAGAAGCAATAACAGGGGATGATACGATCCTTGTCCGTGACGTTGGCTGTGCCGAGCAGGTCCGGGTTCTTGACCGCGACCTTGTAGCTGATTTCAATCGGATCGTCGGTGTAGACGAAGCTTGGAAACCGGTATTTCTCCCAGTCTTCGTCCGGGTACTTCTGTTCCAGCCGGGCTTCGACCCGGTCTGCCAGATCCTCCAGCGACATCGCGTAGATGCGTTCGAATTCCTTCTTTTGCGCGGCATTCATGGCCAGCAGCGGGCTTGCCGGCAACAGCAGCCCCAGCGTTGTCAACAGGACGATGACATGTTTCATGGTTTTCTCCATTGCGATAGTGTCTCCTGGTTTCAGTTTACCCTGCCCGGCGGGCAGTTTCTCAGTTTATCCCGTGAATCTCAACCGCCGCCCGGCGGCCAGACCCAGCTCCAGTTCGGACCCCGGCACCAGAGCCCGATGGCGATGAAGACCAGCTGGGAGCAGAGCATCAATATCAGCAGCAGCTGCCAGGGACGGGCCCCGGGTGCCAGCCACCGGCCGCCCCCCCGTTCTCTCCGGTCAAGCCAGGGCAGCAGGGCTAAAAACAGGATCATCAGGCTCGGGATAATCACGCCTCCCCAGGTGGCTGAATAGCTGACCATCTCCTGGAATCCGACGAAGTACCAGGGGGCCTTGGCCGGGTTGGGCGGATGTCCCGGATCGGCTCTTTCACCCAGGGGGGCATTGAGCCACAACGCGAGCAGCAGCAGGACCGTCAGGGTGATCAGGGCGACGCTTCCTTCCGCCCGGTAGAGCCAGGGGCGGGCGGGGAGTTCGGCGGGGGTTTCACTGGGGGCGGCCAGCCCGCCGTCCCTGCGGACGCGCCACAGGTGCAACCCCGCCAGACCGACCAGTCCGCAGGGGACCACCGCGGCATGAATGGCGAACGCGCGCAACAGGGTTTCCGCGCCGATCTCTTCTCCGCCGAGCAGGAAGACCTTGAGGGGATGGCCGAGCAGCGGCAGGTAATCGGCGAGGCTGGAACCGACCTTCAGCGCCCAGTAGGCAAGTTGATCCCATGGCAGAAGGTAACCGGTGAAGGCGCCGGCGAAAATCAGGAACAGCATCAGCAGGCCGTAGCACCAGTTCAATCGCCGGCCCCGGTAGCCGGCGGTCAGGGCCACGCGTGCCAGGTGCAGGACCGCGAGGATCAACAGGGCGTTGCCGGCCAGGTAGTGCAGGTTGCGCAGCAGGGTGCCGAAACGCAGAGTCGTGGTCAGGTGCAGGATGCGTTCATAGGCCCGTTGCTGGTCCGGCAGGTAGTAGAGCAGCAGGGTCAGCCCGGTGATCAGCAGGATGCCCAGGCAGGTCAGGGCGGCGATACCCAGTCCCAGGGTCGTTTTCGGGTGCAGGCTGCGCAGCCTGACCCGGGCGGGATGCAGGTGGTCGAGAAAGTTGCGTTGCGGGCCGTTCATGCCGGGCTCTCCTCGCGCGGGTGCCAGAACGGACTGGTCTGCTTGCGTCCGCTGAGGACCCAGATCGCGCCGTGATGCAGGCGCAGCCGGTGCCACGGCAGGTCACGCGTGGCCGGGCCGTTGTAGACCTGGCCGCGGGGGCCGAATTCCGATCCATGGCAGGGGCAGTAAAACCCGCGCTCGTTGACGGTGACCAGGCAACCGAGGTGGGTGCATTCGAGGCTGATGGCGGCGATTTTTTTCGGTGAAACCAGCAGGGCGACCTTCATCTGCGGCAGAGGCACTACCCCGTCGGGAGGTAGCTGGTCGATCGGCAGCAGACGCTGCCAGCGGGCTTCGGAGAATCGCCTGGCCCCGGACCAGATATCGAGCAGGACGGCGCCGCCGAACAGGCCGAGAAGCGCCAGCAGCCCCTTTAACAGCCTGCGTCTGATCAGATCACTCATGGTTGTTCTCCCATGGACAGTCTGCGGACTTCGCGAAGCAAGGCCCAGATCTGTTGTTCATTCAGTTCGCCGAGCCAGGACGGCATGGCGGTGCCCGGTACGCCGTAGGTGATGGCTCTCAGCAGCTGGTTGTCACTGCGCGATACGAGGTAGCCGGTGTTGGTCAGGTTGCGTGGCGACGGTTGCAGCCGCAATCGCGCGGCGTCCGGACCGCGGCCGGTCCCGCTGCGACCGTGACAGCGGATGCAGTATTGTTGGAACAATTGTTGCCCGGCTGCCGCGGTGAGTGCGAATTCCGGCTTCGGCGGCAGTTCCGGCAGTCTCCGCTTGGCGTAGCGATCCCCGCCGATAAAGGCTTTGAACAGCAGGTTAAGCAACATTTCCCGCCGTTCGGGGGACAGCAGCCGGGCAAAGCCGGGCATCGAGGTTCCGGGTATCCCCTGCGCCAGACTCTGCTGCAGTTCCTTGTCGGATTTGTCGGCGAAAAAGTTGCGGTTGTTCGCAAAGGCCCGCGGCATCTGTGCCAGGTTGGCAGCGATCGGCCCCAGGCCGTTGCCGTCGGCGGCGTGACATCGCTGGCAGAGCAGCATGTACAGGTCGCGGCCCTCGGCGGCTTTGGCCAGGCGGGTCTGTTGAAGCCGATCGGCGTTTTGGCGCAATTCCTTTACCAGCAGGCGTTGTTCCGTGGCTGTCAGGCGGATCGCCGGCATGCGCGTGCCGCCGATCAGGGCTGTCGGATCGCCGGGGAAGTCGGCCAGGTATTTGTCGGTTCGCAGCAGCCCGCTGTAGCTCAGGTCCGGTCCGATACGGCCGTCGTCCCGGTTGTAACGATGGCAGGCGATGCAGCGTTTGCGCTGCAGGAGAGCCTGCCCCGGAGAAAGTTGTTCGCTGCCGGGGAACAGATCGTCCGGTTGCAGCAGGCTCTTTTTCTGCAGTTGAGCCATGGGCGTCTGGAACAGTGGACGGGCGGTGCGGCTTTTCAGGAACAGGGCGATGTTGCGGGCCTGACGTTTCGATAACGGATAGCGCGGCATGGTCGAATTGACCGGCTCCCGGTCCGGATCGCGAATGGCGGTCACCAGTTGATCGATCCCCAGGTGGTCGCCGACGGCCGTCAGGTCGGGGGCGTAACGGCCGCTTTGTTGCAGCCCCGCAAGCGGATGGCAGCTGTCGCATCCTTTCTGCAGGTACAGGCGGTAGCCGTTCCAGGCTTTTTCAGCGCCGGCCAGGGGCTGCAGGGGATGGCAGCGGTAGCAGCTCGCCTGAATATCCTTTTTTTTCAGAATGGCGCGGGCGCCATTGCCCGGCAGCCCGTGGGAAACAACCAGGTCAAGCGCCATCCCCTCGCCGAGATGACAGCCGGTACAGCCCAGCTCCGCAGTTTCATGTGGTGCGATGTCGGGGTGCGGGCTGCCGGTTGCGGTGCTCCCTTCCGGGTGGCAGGAGGTGCAGTGTTCACGTACCGGGGTGCCGCCGAGATTGATTGTGACATCGGCAATGTCGCCGTCGAGCGGCCAGGGGTTGTGGCTGATCCCCATAAACAGAATGGTTCCCAGCACAGCGAGAGCCGCGGCCAGCGCCGCGATGTAGAGTGGGGTGACCCAGCGTGGAGGAGACGGTTGATTCATGATCGCCAAATAGGTTCAGCTTTTATGCCAGCATCAATGTTCACAAAATATACAAGAATTTCCTGTAATTACAATGGATTGTGTGATGGTAGGGTTTTGTTTCGCCCTCATGCTCTCAAATTCGCGCAACGAGCCATGTAGAGTATTCTTCACTTTGCTGTCGAATATTCAGCAAATCCGCTTCCGGGAGTTCTCTCCGGGGGTTCCGAAGTTGATCTGAAGCTCGTAAAAACAGCAGGTTCTTTCTGTCGGAGAGGGTTGGCACGGGATGTGATAAGGCTCCCCCTGAGTTTTGTTGAACGAATCCTTGCGAAGGGGTGGTCCATGAGCATGAAACGACGTTACCTGATCTATCTTGTCCTGCCGCTGGTTCTGGTGGCTGTTGCCGCCGGCTGGTGGTTGAAACCGGCCGGTTTCAACCGGGCCGAGGCGGCGCTGGCGGAATTCAGCGTGGAAAAACTTTCCTGCGGTTCCTGTGTGCAGAAAATCAACGAGGCCCTGCAGCCGGTTGCCGGAATCGGGACGATCGAGGTCAGCGTGACCAGCGGCCGCAGTCGGGTGGAGTTTGATCCCTCTCGAACCAGCAGTGCCGAAATCGGCCGGTTGATCACCGAGGCCGGATATCCGGCCCGATTGAGGACCGAACTGAGCCCGGCGGAATATGCCGGTCTGCGCCAGGAGCAGACCCGCCTGGGAGCCAAGTACGTTGCCAGAGTCGGTTCGCGGCTGGTGGCGCGTGATGACTTCGAGCAGGCGTTGAAGCTCCGGCTTGGAGATCGCGAGGCGTCCCCCGCGCTGCTTGAGCAGCTGCGTCGGCAGCTCTGGGAAGAACTGCAGCAACGTGAAATCCTGCTGGCCGCCGCCGAGAGCAGTGGGGTCGTGGTGCAGCCGGGTGAGGTCGATGTGCGTCTCGAAAAACTGCGCCAGGGACACGACGATCTGGACCAGCTGGTGACCAGGCGTTTCGGCAGCATGGAAGCATTCCGTCGCCAACTGCGCAACGACATGACGATTGAAAAACTGATGGCGACAAAAGTCCCGGCTGACATTGCCGATCCGGCGCAACGGCAGCTGCGGCTGCAGCAATGGTACGGCGACCTGGTGCAGCGGACCGAGGTGGTTATTTTCGATCCCCAGCTCAAGCGTGTCACCGCCGGCGGCGGTGACTGCGGCAGTGGCGGTGGTGGTAGTGGTGGCTGCTGCGGCTGACCCCCGATTCAGACCTGAACCAAAGACAAGGAGTTTGTAGAGATGTCCGATCGTCAAACCAAACGTGACCAGTTCAAGAACGAAGAAAAGAAGTCGGCCGGAAAGTTGCTGCTGCCGGGGGTTCTGGCCCTGCTGGCGATTGTCACCGGTGCCGCCTGGTTGCTGCTCGGCTCCGGCGGGACTGCCGGAGCGCGGACCGTAACCGCTGCTGAAGATGGTGTCATCCGCCTTGCGGCGAGTGATTTCGATGGCGGCCGGGCGCAGTTCTTCCGTTACGAAAGCCGGCGCGGCCCGATCACTTTTTTCGTGGTCAGGAGCCAGGATGGGGTTATTCGTGCCGCTTTTGATGCCTGCGACGTCTGCTACAAGGAGAAGAAAGGCTACCGGCAGGAAGGGGACGCCATGATCTGCAACAACTGTGGACAGTCGTTCCCCTCCAACATGGTCAATATCGTCAAGGGGGGCTGCAACCCGTCTCCCCTGTCGCGGCAACTGGCCGGTGGGCAGGTCCTGATCCAGGTTGCCGCCCTGGAGCAGGGAGCCAGGTATTTTTAACGGCATGAGACATCAATATGGCGCCAAGAAGAGTGGGCGCCCTGATGACAGGACGTCAGTGTCCAGATTTAAAGGCTTGAATTATGCGTCTTGAAACAATCACGTTCAACAACCTGAAACGCCGTAAGGGGCGGGCGATCTTCCTGCTGACCGGATTGCTGATCGGGGTGGCGACGGTGGTCGCGCTGTTGTCGCTGACCAATGCCCTGGCCGAGCGTGCCCGGAATGAGTTGGAGAGCTTCGGCGCCAATATCCTGATCACGCCGCGCAGTGATCAGCTGGCGCTCAGCTACGGCGGCATCACCCTCGGTGGTGTTTCCCTGACGGCCCATGAAATCGCCGAGGATTCCCTGGCTGCGATCGGTACCATCCCCAATAACCGTAACGTGGCGGCGGTTGCGCCCAAGGTGCTTGGCGCGGTCGAGGTCGCCGGAGGACGTGCCCTGCTGATGGGGGTTGATCCAGAGGTCGAGTTCGGTTTGAAAAAATGGTGGCAGTTGATGGGCAGCCGCCCTGAGGCGGATGACCAGCTGGTTCTCGGCAGCGCTGCGGCGGCCCGGCTCGGTCTGGCCATCGGTGACACCCTGGATGTTTCGGGGAAGCGGTTTCGGATCAGCGGCGTGCTGCAGCAGACCGGCAGTCAGGATGATCAGCTGCTGATCGCCCGGCTTCCGGCTGCCCAGCGGCTGCTCGGCAAGCCGGGACAGGTTTCGCTGGTCGAGGTTGCCGCCCTCTGCGCCAACTGTCCGATCAGCGATATGGTCAACCAGATCAGCCGGGCCCTGCCGGATGTTGAAGTACAGGCGGTACAGCAGGTGGTCAAGACCCGGATGCACGCCATCTCCCAGTTTCGTATTTTCGCCTGGGGGGTTGCCGGTGTGGTGATCCTGGTCGGCGCCCTGCTGGTGTTTGTCACCATGATGGGATCGGTCAGTGAACGTACCCGGGAAATCGGCATTTTCCGTGCCATCGGCTACCGGCGCAGTCATGTGCTGCGGCTGGTGCTGGTCGAGGCCGGCCTGGTCAGTGCTTTTGCCGGTCTGTTCGGTTACCTGGCCGGGGTCGGCGTAGCTGTCGGCGCTCTGCCGCTGCTCGGCGACGGTAAGGCGCTCTGGCATTTCGATCCGCTGCTTGCCGCGTCGGCGTTGATCGCGGCCGTGGTCGTCGGACTGCTGGCCGCCCTGCAGCCGGCGCTGCGCGCCAGCCGCCTGGAACCAAGCGACGCGCTGCGGGCACTCTGACCAACCCGAAAGGAACCGATATGGCTCTCATCCGGATCAGTGAACTGACCAAACATTTTGTCAATGGCGCCGATTGCGTCTCCGCCCTGCATGGACTCGACCTGGCGATCGAGGAAGGAACCTTCCTTGGTGTGATGGGGCCCTCCGGTTCGGGCAAGAGTACGCTGCTCGGACTGCTTGGCGGCCTCACCCGGCCGAGTGCCGGCAAGGTGGAGATCGACGGCATCGATCTTTATCGCCTGTCGAATGAGAAACGCGCTGATTTCCGCCGGGAATACCTCGGTTTCGTTTTCCAGAGTCACAACCTGGTTCCCTACCTGACCGCCCTGGAAAACGTCATGCTGCCGTTGGCGGTCAGTCGGCTGAAGGACGCCGAGAAGAAGCGCTTCGCGGCCGAAGTCCTGGAGCGGGTCGGCCTCAAGGACCGGCTGCTGCACCTGCCGCAACAGCTCTCCGGCGGTGAACAGGAGCGGGTCGCCATCGCCCGGGCGCTGGTCAACAAGCCGCCGCTGATCCTGGCGGACGAGCCCACCGGCAGCCTGGACTCGGCCACCAGCCGGCAGGTGATGGAACTGTTCAGCGAACTGCATCGTGAGGGGCAGACCATTGTCATGGTCACCCACAACCGGGACAACCTGGACTGGTTCGACCGCACAATCTTTCTGCGTGATGGACAGATCGTCGAGGAAATCAACCAGCGGCCGGAAACACCGGCGCGGGAGTGCGCATGATCCTCTTCTTTTTCATCAGCCTGGCGTTTCTGACCTGGTTGATCTGCCGGGAGCTTGAACGGCGAACCGTTCAGCCGTCTCTGCCGGGTGGTCGTTGCGGTGACTGCGGCGGCGAGATTCAGTCCGACTGGCTGATCTGCCCGCGTTGTCGCAACCTGGTGCAGCAGCATTGTCCGGCCTGCGGCGAGGCCCATGCCTGCAGTGACGCCTACTGTCCCTGGTGCGGGGATGCGGTGCGGGAGAAGGCGGCATGAAATCGCGGCGGTTGTTCGGGCGCGAAACCCTCTGGATCGGGTTCTGGCTGGTTGCCGGAGGCGTGGCGGTAGTGGCCTACAACACCTGGTTGCTCTGCTGCGGAGTCTGCTCGGTCGACAACCTGCTGACCCTCGGCTGGCCGGGCTGGATATTGTTGGTCGCCAATCTTGCGGCGGCCTTCATTTATGTTATCGTAAGAAGGCTTAACTTTCTGGAATCGCAGGTCGATACGTGTTTCTGTGGTTGTCAGTTGCAGCCTGGATGGCGGCATTGCCCGCGTTGTGGAAAGGATCGAAAATGAAATTTCTCTGGCTCTCCCTGTTGCTGCTGACCGCCGTCCCGGCTTTCGGGCATGAAGATCATCCCGGCGGTGACCACATGGCGGGTATGCAGGCGATCAAGGACAAGGTTCCCGCCGAGTACCGGGTCATGGATCGTTCGCCGGTTACGCCGACGGCGGAGTCTCTGGCCCGTGGTGCCTCATTGTTCGCTCAGAACTGTGCTGTCTGCCACGGTCCGGAAGGACGCGGCGACGGTCCCGCCGCGGCGTCGATGCGGACCCGGCCGGCCAATTTTCATGATGCTCATCACAGCGGCTTCTACAGCCCGGGGGAGAAGTACTGGATCATCAGCAACGGCCTGAAGAGCAGCGGCATGCCGGCCTACGGCGACCGGCTGACCCCGCGACAGCTCTGGGATCTGGTCAACCATGTTCTGTCCCTGCCGCAGAAGGGCATGGATGACCTCTTCAACTAGGCTGATGAAGAACGCCCATCTGCTGCCTCTTTCCCCCGAATCAACGACGTACCTTCCGGTACGCCTTATTCCGCGGGGGGGCGGACGCCTTGCACCTGGACATTTTTGCACAGCCTTGGGAACGCGACTTTTTTCCTCACGTTCTGCCGGGTCACGATGGAAGACGTTCCTGCTCGCGCTGCTGTTGCTGGTTCCGGCGGTTTCGGCCGCGGCTTTTCAGCCCGGCGAGGTGGCCCCGGATTTCACCCTCAAGGATCTTGCCGGGCGGGATGTTTCCCTGGCCGATTACCGCGGACAGCTGGTGGTTCTTGATCTCGGCACCACCTGGTGCCCCGGGTGTCGCTACCAGAACCGGGAACTGGCCAAAATCGATGACATATTTGCCGATAACCAGGTCCGGATTCTTGAGATCTTCATGCGGGAGACGGTCGAAACGGTGCGTGGTTTCCTCAAGAGTCTCGATCTTTCGGAGGCCAATGCCCTGCTTGATGACGGTAGTGTGCAGAAGGGCTACAACGTTTACCTGATTCCGCGCGTGCTGATTATTGACGGCAAGGGCAGGGTCAGGTTTGACGCCGGGTTGACCGGAGCTGACGAAATTGAAACAAAGATCCGCACCTTGCTGGCGGAGTCCAAGGAGGTTAAAGAACCATGAAATATTTGTTCAGCATCCTGCTTCTTATTTTGCTGCTGCCCATGTCGGTGTCGGCTGCCGATTCCCTCGACGGGCTGGTGGCGGAGGCCCTGAAGAATAATCCCGACCTGAAGGCGGCGGAGTCCCGCTGGCACATGTTCGAGCGCAAAATCATTCCGGCGCGCTCTCTGGATGACCCGATGCTCTCGTTTGCCTTTGTCAACTATCCGACCGATTCGTTTGCAGCGGGCGACACCCCGATGACCGGCAAGGATTTCAAGCTGTCGCAGAAGTTTCCCTTCCCGGGAAAACTGGGGACCAAGGGGGAGATCGCCGAGCAGAAGGCCCTCTGGTACAAGGGGGCTTATGACGACCTGAAGCTGCAGTTGACCCGTAAGGTCAAAGACGGCTGGTATCGGCTTTTCTATCTTGATCGCGCCGTCTCCATCACCAACAAGAATATCAGTATCCTGGATGACTTTATCCGCCTGACCGAAACCCGGTACCAGGTCGGCACCGGCATCCAGCAGGATGTGCTCAAGGCCCAGGTCGAACGCTCGAAACTGATGGACCAGTTGTTCACCCTGCAGCAGCAGCGCAAGACCGTGCAGGCCGATCTGGACAGTCTGCTGAATCGCCCCACCGGAACCCCGATCGAGACTCCGGAAATTGTTCCCGTGACCAAGGTCGAGCAACCATTACAGGAGCTGCAGACGATATCGGAGCAGAAGCGGCCGCTTTTTGCCGCGTTCCAGTCCATTGTCGATCGTTATAAAGCCCGGCGCAAGTTGGCCAAACTTGAATACAAACCGGACTTCAACATCTGGGGTGGTTATCGTTTCCGCGAGGAAGCCGGCAACGACCCGGTTGACGGTCAGGATTTCGCCAGTATCGGTATCAGCATCAACCTGCCGATCTATCTGGACAAGCGGGATGAGGCTGTTGCCGAAGCCGATTCCGGTATCCGCATGGCGCTGCAGCAGTACCATGAGTTCCGCAACCGGGTCAGTTTCAATATCCACGATGCCTTCGTGCAGATGGAGAAGGATCGTGACCTGGTGCTGTTGTACAAGACCGGCATCGTGCCGCAGGCTGATCAGACGTTCAAGGCCAGCCTGGCCGCCTACCAGGTCGGCGATGTCGAATTTCTCAGTCTGCTGGATGCCCTGCTCAAACTCTACAGCTATGAAATGGATTATTACCGGGTTCTGGCCGACCACGAACGCGATGTGGCCCGCCTGGAAGCGGAATCCGGCCTCAGGTTCATGGCCGTCGAAAAGATAGATACCAAACCCCAGCCCTAATGGAAGTCAGCGTCCACCAGAACTGACGATGCAAAGGAACAGAATCATGACCCGAGCAGAAAAAATCAGCCTTTCACTCTTTCTTCTCTTTTCGACGGTTTTTGCCGGTGAGGCTCTTTTCAACCAGATATGTGATCGTATCTTCGATTGTCCCGACAAGTGGCATATCGGTGAAGCCCAGGCCGCCGGGGAGAAATATACCTGCGGCATGCACCCGATGGTGATTGTCGACGAACCGGGCACCTGTCCGATCTGCGGCATGGAACTGGTGCCGCTCAAGGCCGGGACCGGCGGCGGGAGTGCCTCCGATAAACCTGCCGGGGAACGGAAAATCAAGTACTGGCAGGCGCCGATGGATCCGACCTACATCCGCAACGAGCCGGGCAAGTCACCGATGGGGATGGATCTGATCCCGGTTTACGAGGATGAAGCTCCGGGCGGATCGCAGATTTCCATTGATCCGGTGACCGCGCAGAACATGGGGATTCGGACGGCTGTTGCCGGGACGCGGGATATGAGCCGGACCATCCGGACCGTCGGCCTGATTGCCTATGATGAACCGAAACAGTTTTCCATCAACAGCAAGATCGCCGGCTGGGTTGAAAAGCTGTATGTCAATGAAACCGGACAGTTTGTCAAGAAGGGGCAGAAGCTCCTGGAAATCTACAGTCCGGAGCTGGTTTCGGCCCAGGAAGAGTTTCTGCTGGCGCTGAATAACCGGAGCGCCCTGGCCAGCAGTTCCTTCCCGGAAATTGCCGAAGGCGCCAACCGTCTGCTTGAGTCGTCCCGCAGGCGACTGCAGCTCTGGGATATCTCCCAGGATCAGATTCGGCGTCTGGAAAAGACCCGTAAGGTCGAAAAAACCCTGGTTCTGCGGGCACCCTATGACGGCATCGTCAACATGAAAATGGTTAACGAGGGGATGTATGTCAAGGCGGGCCGGGAGCTGTTTCAGATCTCCGATATTTCCAAGGTCTGGATTTATGCCGACATCTATGAATACGAACTGCCGTGGGTTCGGGTCGGCCAGCGGGCTGAAGTCATCCTGCCCTTTGTCGGAGAGAAGAGCCTGACGGCCAAGGTGGTTTACATCTACCCGTACGTGGAACCGAAAACCCGGACGGTCAAGGCGCGGCTGATTCTGGACAACCCGGGTTTTCAGCTGAAGCCGGACATGTATGTCAATGTTCGTCTGAAATCGGAAACTGTCAAGGACGCGCTGGCGATTCCGGCCGAAGCGGTTCTCTATTCAGGTGAGAAACAGACCGTCTTCATTGCCCTTGACGGGGGCAAGTTTGAGCCGCGTCCGGTGAAGGTCGGCATCCAGGATGACAACGGAATGATCGAAATCAAGCAGGGGGTTCTGCCCGGGGACCGGGTCGTCACCAGTGCCCAGTTCCTGCTTGACTCGGAGAGCCAGCTGCGGGAAGCCATCGCCAAGATGCTCGAAGTGCAGTCCAAAAAGACGGCCGGCGGGAAAGACGCGTCGATGTCTGCCGACGATATGTCCGGAGAGGACAAGCCGGCCGGGAGTGACCCCGCCGGGTCCAAACAGGGCAAGCAAGGAAAAGCCGAGGATCTGTTCTGAAGAAAAGACCCTGGCGCCGGCAAGTTTTTGTAACTCCTGACCCCTGACATTCTGGAATGACGAGATGCTTGAAAAAATAATCGATTGGTCCATAAAGAATAAGTTCATGGTTGTCCTGGCGACCCTCTTCTTCATTGTCGGCGGCCTCTACTCCATGATGAAAATGCCCATTGACGCCATCCCGGATCTCTCGGATGTGCAGGTTATCGTTTTCACCGAATATCCGGGCCAGGCTCCGCAGGTGGTTGAAGACCAGGTTACCTATCCGCTGACCACGCAGATGCTGGCGGTGCCGGGGGCGAAGGTGGTCCGCGGTTACTCGTTCTTCGGTTTCTCTTTTGTCTACATCATTTTTGAGGATGGAACCGATCTCTACTGGGCCCGATCGCGGGTGCTGGAATATCTCAATTACGCCGCGGGCCGGCTGCCGCCGGGAGTGACGCCTGCGCTGGGGCCGGATGCCACCGGGGTCGGCTGGGTCTATGAGTACGTCCTGGAGAGTGACAACCACGATCTGCAGCAGTTGCGCTCGATCCAGGACTGGTTCCTGCGCTATGAGTTGACCAGCGTCCCCGGGGTTTCCGAGGTCGCCTCCATCGGTGGTTATGTCAAGCAGTATCAGGTTGAGGTTGATCCGGACCGGCTGCTCGCCTACCACATCACCATCCCGCAGATCAAAAGGGCGATTCAGCGATCCAACAACGATGTCGGCGGCCGGCTGGTCGAGATGGCCGAGACCGAATTCATGGTTCGCGGACTCGGTTATATAAAATCGGTTGAAGATCTGGAGAATGTCGTTGTCGGGACCGACCGGCGCGGCACGCCGATCATGCTGCGTGACCTGGCCAAGATTCATCTCGGACCGGAGTTGCGTCGAGGTGTGGCTGAACTGGACGGGGAAGGTGAAGCGGTCGGCGGGATCGTGGTCATGCGGTTCGGCGACAATGCCCTGAAAACCATCGAGGGGGTCAAGGAAAAACTCAAGCAGCTTCAGGCCGGTCTGCCTGAAGGGGTCAAGATCAAGTCGGTCTATGACCGCAGCGGCCTGATCGAGCGGGCGGTAGACACCCTGAAGGAAAAGCTGATCGAGGAGAGCATCGTCGTGGCCGTGGTCACGGCCCTGTTCCTGTTCCATATTTCCAGTGCCCTGGTCGCGATCGTGTCCCTGCCGATTGCCATTCTGATGGCCTTTATCATCATGTCCTGGCAGGGGGTCAATGCCAATATCATGAGTCTCGGCGGTATCGCTATCGCCATCGGCGCGATGATCGACGCGGCCATCATCATGATTGAAAATGCCCACAAACACCTGGAGCGCGATCGGGGTAAAAAACCGCACTGGGAAATTATTGCCGACTCGGCCAAGGAGGTGGGCCCGGCGCTCTTTTTCTCCCTGCTGGTGATCACCGTTTCCTTCTTCCCGGTTTTCACTCTCGGGGAGCAGTCGGGGCGGTTGTTCAAACCGCTGGCCTACACCAAGACCTATGCCATGGCTGCCGCCGCCCTGCTTTCCGTGACCCTGGTTCCGGTGCTGATGGGCTGGTTTATCCGCGGCAAGATTCCCGATGAGGAGAAAAACCCGATCAACCGCCTTATGATCAAGGCCTATCATCCGGTGGTCGACTTCGTCCTCAAATGGCGCTGGCCGGTGCTGATTGTCGCACTGCTGCTGACGGCTACCAGCATCTATCCGCTGAAAAAAATGGGTTCGGAATTCATGCCGCCCCTTTACGAGGGGGATCTGCTCTACATGCCGACCACTCTGCCGGGCATTTCGATCACCAAGGCCAGGGAGATCCTGCAGCAGACCGACCGGATCATCCGCCAGTTTCCCGAAGTTCACCATGTCTTCGGCAAGGTCGGGCGGGCCGAAACCGCCACCGACCCGGCTCCCCTGTCGATGATGGAGACGACCATCATGCTCAAGCCGGAGGATGAATGGCGCAAGGTCCATCACGACCGCTTCTATACCAACTGGCCGGATTATCTGGAAATACTGAAAAAACCGCTGCGCTGGATGTTTCCCGAGATGGGAACGATCACCGTCGAGGAACTGAAGACGGAGATGAACAACGCCATCAAGTTCCCCGGTCTGACCAACGCCTGGACCATGCCGATCAAAACCCGTATCGACATGCTCTCGACCGGGATCAAGACCCCGGTGGGCATCAAGATCATGGGGGATGATCTGCAGACCCTGAGCGACATCGGTGAAGAGATCGAGGCGATCGTACGCGATATCCCCGGCACCCTGAGTGTCTATTCTGAACGGGTGGTCGGCGGTAATTATCTTGATTATGACATTGATCGCGTCGCCGCCGCCCGCTACGGGTTGACCGTCGGTGATGTGCAGGATGTCATCCAGTCGGCGGTTGGCGGCATGAATGTCACCCAGACGGTCGAAGGTCTGGAACGCTACCCGGTGAATGTGCGTTATGCGCGTGATTACCGTAATGACCTGCAGTCGCTGGAACGGGTGCTGATTCCGCTTCCCGACGGCAAGCATATTCCGATTTCACAGGTGGCCAAGATCCACATCAGAAAAGGACCGCCCAGCATCAAGAGTGAAAACGCCCGGCGTACCGCCTGGATTTACGTTGACCTGAAAGATATTGACGTCGGTACCTATGTCGCCAACGCCCAGGCGGAGCTGGCGAAAAGGATCAAGCTGCCGGCCGGTTACAATATCGTCTGGAGCGGCCAGTATGAATACATGCAGGCGGCGGCCGCCAAGCTGAAGGTGGTCATCCCGCTGACCCTGCTGATCATCTTCGTCATCATCTATACCAACACCAAGGGGCTGGTTAAGACCGGTATCATCTTTCTCGCCCTGCCGTTGTCGCTGGTCGGATGTTTCTGGTTTCTGTACGCCCTCGACTACAACATGTCGGTGGCGGTCTGGGTCGGAATTATCGCCCTGGCCGGTATCTCCGCTGAAACCGGGGTGGTCATGCTGCTCTACCTCGATCTGGCGTTTGAACTCTGGAGAGACAACGGTCGGATGAACAATCTGGGGGATCTGACCCAGGCGATCCATCACGGCGCGGTCAAACGGATCCGGCCGAAGGTCATGACCATCTGTGTCATTATCGCCGGTCTGATGCCGATCATGTGGTCCCATGGCGCCGGCGCCGACGTGATGAAACGGATCGCCGCGCCGATGATCGGCGGGGTTATCACCTCGGGGGCCATGGAATTGATGGTCTTCCCGGTTATCTATTTCATGTGGCGGGGATTGAAACTGAAGCACGAATTCGAACCGACCGCGATGGAAGATATTCACGACTGATGCAGACTTCGGCTCATCAGCTTGCCGGGCGCAAGCCCGTACCACAACCAAGGAGAAAAAGAATGAAGACTGTTGGAAAGCTCGTATTGATTGCCGTTTTTATGCTGACCCTGCCGTTGGCCGCAATGGCTGACGGTAACCACGGCAAGAAGATGGATATGGACCATGGCAGCATGAAAGGCATGAAAGGCATGGACCATGACAAGATGAAAGGCATGGACCATGGTGATATGAAGGGCATGAAGATGGACGGTGACATGATCATGCTCGGCAATGACAGTGACGAGGGCATCAAGGCCATGGCCCACGCCAAAGTCTATGATCAGGCGGGGCGTGATGCCCTGGCCAAGATGGGGATGAATTCAACCCATCACCTGATGCTCATGTTTACCGATGAAAAAACCGGCAAGCCGGTCACTGAGGGCAAGGTCGCCGTCAAGGTGAAGCGTGAGGGTGGTGAAGAAAGCAAACCCGTCATGCTGATGGCGATGAAAATGGGGATGGGAGCCGGTTTCGGCGGTGACATCAGCCTGCCCGAAAAGGGTGAATATGAAATCAAGGTCGGCACCCGTCTGGCCGACGGCAAAAAACGTCAGTTCAAGTTTGAAATCGAGGTTAAATAACCACTGTTGCTCTGACAGACCGGGGGGAGGCGGCGATCGCCTCCCCCTTGATTTTCTTCTCAACCAGGAGTCGATGAGTGCGAGCCCGGGCCGGAAGGATTCGACGAACGGAAAAAGTCCTGTCGATCCGTCCGCAATCGTCCTTGTCAGGGCCCTGCATCCTGTCTCCAGAAACAACAGCCCGGCATTCCATCGCTGGTCTTTTTCACACGCGACATCCCCGCATTACCGAAAAAAATGTGCAGCCGGTTTCCGCGCTCAGCATAGTGGTTTCCGCTCATCATGACTGGAGCCAGGCGGAGGCCGCCGCGGAAACCTGATGGCGAAAACGGTTGTTCGGCTGAGATGGTCCGCCGACGTTCTCTTTATCTTCATTGGAAGGATTTTGTTGGTATGAGTCAAGAAATCAAGCAGGCCATTGAAAACCTGATCACCGCGATCTCCAGCAAACCGCAGATGGCCACTTCGGTTTTTCGGGCCTCCTCCTACTCGGAGCAGGACAGCCTCGCGGTGGAGTCACGGATGCGAGGCTTTACGACGGCCATTGATGAACCCCTGGAACTCGGCGGCACCGACAGCGGTCCGAATCCGGTGGAAATGCTCCTTGCCGCCCTGGGGGGATGCCAGGAAATCGTCTACCGGGCCTATGCCTCGGTCATGGGGCTGCGGATCGAGCGCATTGAAGTCCACGCCAAGGGATACCTGGATCTCCGCGGATTGCTCAATCTGGCCGAGGTCCCCGCCGGGTTTTCACAGATTTCATTCACGACCCGGATCGTGTCGGACGAACCGGAAGAGAAGATCCGTCAACTTGCCGAGATGGTTGAGTGCCATTGCCCGGTCATGGATACCCTGCAGCGACCGGTGCCGGTTGCCGGCAAGGTGGAGGTGGTGACCCCCGAGGGAGCCACCGGGGCAGGAAAGGTTATTCTCACCAGTGTTCCGGATAATCCTTCTGTGTCGGGTGACTAGCGATGTCGGGTACACTGTCGGTGAAAAAGTTTCTCGGCGCGGTTCTCCTGCTGGGCTTGTTGCTGCTCTGCGGCGGCTGCATGCACCTTCCGCATTCCGGCCATGCCGGTTCGGCGGGATCATCCGCGGCCGGCGCCCCGATGTCGGGCATGAACTGCGGCGGATTGGACCATCAGGCGATCGACAATCAGGCGAAGGCAGCAAACGGTGACCGTCTCGGCCTTTTTTCGGAGGGACAATCCTCCTGGGCCTGGCTGGCCGGCGGCGGTATGGCCCTGATGATGGTTCTGGTGATGCTCTGACGGCAACCCCGCGCCTGTTCGGAAACTGTTGCCCGAAAGAGGCAACCGGGGAAGGGCTTTCCCCGGACAAAGGAGAAGGGACGAAATGATGAAAAAACTGTTGTTCTTCGGACTGATGTGGGCGATTCTGGCGGTAGCTCCCCTGACTTCCCTGGCGGCTTCCTATCCGGTTGGGGATGGCGTCAAACTGTTTCTGGAAGAACCGTCATCTCCCTGGAAAGTGTCTCCACGTCCCCCCGCGTTCCTGGTAAGGGAGCGGGCCGAGCATCTGCATCCGCCGCAGCTCGAAGCGGCGCGCAAGGCCGGCATCAATGACCCTGAGGATGTGGCGCGCAAGCTGTTGAGTATCAACGAACTGTTTGCTTTCAACGCGGAGACCGGTTCACACATCGAGATTGATTTCAGTGCCTTGAAGGACGGCGAAGATCCACCGACGGAAAAGGTTGTCAAGACTTCCGCCTCCTACGCGGGCGAGGGGCTCTCCAGCGAGGACGGGATTACCGGCGCCCAGACCGAGGTCAGGCGTTTTCCGATCGCCGGAGCGGAAATCAGTTACCGGTTGGATGCTGAATACAAGCTTCACGGGAAGCCGGTGCGCTTTATCGGTGTCATCGGTTTCGCCGCCAGGCACTGGTTTTTCATCTATTACACCGGCCCCGGAAATATTGCCGGTGACGTGGCCGTGGTTGAGAAGTTGCTGGCGTCCTGTCGGATTGAGGCGCCGTGAGTGCCGTTGATTCAGACCTGAATCAGTGAGCTTCACGTCGGCGGATAGCACAAGTCATTGACCTGCCTACGCTTCCCAAAAATCACCGGCGAACCTAAGGGTGCGCCTTAGATTTTTGAAAATCGTATCCAGGCCAAGCACTTGCACTCTCCATCCAACAGAAACTCACTGATTCAGGTCAGGTTTACGTCAGCGCGGCAGGATCAGGTAAACCTTTTCCGGGGACGGTCGTCTAAGGGAGGAGTGATTCCGCTGAACAAAACACTTTTCAAGGAGTAGACGATGACCAGAATTTACCTGTCGATTTTGGCTGTCCTGTTGACCGCGCTTCCGGTGTCGGCCCGGGGCTTGAGTCTGGAGGTCGGCCTGGATGTCACCAGCGGCGATTATGGGACGGATGAAACGGTGACCGGGGTGACGATTCCGTTGACGGTCAGTTACAGCGCCGAGCGTTACAGTCTTGCTGTCACCCTGCCCTGGGTCAGCCAGTCGAAGGGGACCACCATCTTCATGGGCGGGCGTCGTTTTGACAATGGCGTGCCGGGGACGATCATCGGAGGCGGTGGAATGGGCGGCCGCCGGATCGATACCACCGAGTCAAATTCAGGTCTCGGAGATGCCTCGCTGGATGCCGACCTGGTTCTCTGGCGCCCCGCTTCCGGTCCGGAGATCCGCCTGCTGGGTTACCTCAAGGCTCCGACCGGGGATGATGACAAGGGCCTGGGGACCGGTGCCTGGGATTTCGGCGGCGGCCTGTCCGCCCGGCAGGATCTCGGCGACTGGTTCCTGGATGGTTCGTTGCGCGCCATCTTCCCGGGAGAAAATGGTGATTTCCAGCCCGATCAGTACTGGGACTGGACGGCTTCCGTCGGTCGTTACCAGGGCGAACATCTCTGGTTTTCGGGTGGGCTGGAAGGTGCGACCGCTCCCTATGACGGTGGCGATAATGCCCTGGAAGTGGTCGGTCGCTGCGGCTGGGATGGTGAGGGTTTCGGATTCGGCGGGCACCTGCTGGCCGGTTTGAGCAACGGCAGCCCGGATATCGGCGGCGGCGTTTTTGCCTATCGGAGCTTTTAGTTCCCTGATTTGAAAACTGTATAAACCTGATTCAGGATAAAGAAACACCGGCAACGCCCCGGCCATTCGGCCGGGGCGTTGCTGCGTCCTGCCGCAAAAAAATCAGATTTTTTTGTAAACCTTTTTTCTCCCGCTGCGTCAAAGAGATCAAATGCTGACGATCCCCTGAATGCAGTAAAGGAGAATGCCCATGAAAAAACATCTTGCCTGGTTTCTGTTGCTCGCCGTCGTTCTTGCCGGCTGTGCCCCCGGTACCGGTCCCAAACAACAGGGCGGCACTCTGCTCGGCGCCGGCACCGGCGCCCTGATCGGTTCCGCCTTCGGTCACGGTCACGGTCGCCTGGCGGCGGTTGCCGTCGGTACCCTGGCCGGAGCGATGATCGGCCAGGAAATCGGCCGCGGTCTCGATCAGCAGGACAAGCTGGCCATGGAGCGCACCGCCCAGCAGAGCCTGGAAACCCTGCCCAGCAACCAGACCGGTACCTGGCACAACCCGGACAATGACCATTCCGGAACCCTGACTCCGATCCGCACCTACCAGACCGCCCAGGGCACTTATTGCCGGGAATACCGGCAGACGGTGACGGTTGCCGGGAACGAAGAGAGTGCCTACGGCACGGCCTGCCGGGAACCGGACGGTTCCTGGAAAATCATCAATTGAGCGGCCCACTCCACGTGATTGACAAACCCGAACCAAAGGATAAGAGCATGATGAAACACAAGGTTGTTAAAGCCCTGGTTCTGACGATGACCCTGACCCTGCTGGCTTTTTCCCTCACCGCCTGCAGTGGCGGCTCCAGCACCACGTCAGATTCGGCGACCGGCACCGCGACCACCCTCAGTGGTACCGCCCAGTAGCATTCCAATCTCACACCCAATGATGGAGATTCCCATGAAGATATTGACCACCCTGGCCCTGACCCTGTTGCTGCCGCTCTATGCAGTGACCGCGGCGCTGGCCTTTCCGGCAAACCATGACTACACCGTGCAGCTTTCCACCATTGCCGACAATGGACAGAAGATGGTTGTCGAGCAGGTCAACGCCACCAGCGACGCCGATGGCAAATTGATGTTCCAGTTCAGCCAGGTTCCCGATAAGGGCACGGCGCCTTTCCTGCTGGTCGAGGTGCTGGATGCCGCCGGTACAATGCAGGTGGTGCGGCAGGCGATGGTTCCGGCCCCGGCGCCCGGGCAGGCTCTGCAGCTTGGCGTCAATGAAACCAGCCACCGTCAGGCGACGGCCGCCCTGCGCGCCTTTACCGCCGCCGGTCGCGCTGATGCCGGGCGGGCCATGTTCGCCCTGATGTTGGTTCCCACCGGGGCGGTCAGTGCCGCCGACGCCGATGCGTTCGGGCAGCTGGCCGACGACGCCGAAACAACCTTTGAAACCTGGCTCACCCAGGCCGGGGTCACC
This sequence comes from Geothermobacter hydrogeniphilus, assembly GCF_002093115.1. Lineage (NCBI taxonomy): Bacteria > Pseudomonadati > Thermodesulfobacteriota > Desulfuromonadia > Desulfuromonadales > Geothermobacteraceae > Geothermobacter > Geothermobacter hydrogeniphilus. Next base: position 105,503 of record NZ_NAAD01000008.1, read on the forward strand.
GCTGCCGAGATGGATGCCTTCCGCAGCGAGCTGATGACCGCTATGCAGGACCTGGCAGTTGCCTGCCGCGGCGCGGTGCAGCAGACCGATCCTGTGGTTGCCGCGGGCATGCACGGCACAGCCACCGGTCAATTCATGCAGGCGGTGATTGATGCCGGCACCATGGCGGGTATTGATCCCGAACTGATGGCGACCGCCTTCGATCAGGCCGGTCAGATGATCGACAATTCTCCGTTGACGGGCCCCCTCTCGCAGTCCGCTCTTGACGCCATGCACGCCAGTTTCATGGTCGATGGTCGGCAGCGGCAGCTGCACGCCGAGATGCGCCGTTACCAGGATGCGATGATGGTTGTCGGGGCGACCACGGAACAGCGGCAGAGTTTCACCGCTGCCATGACCGCCCTGCAGGATGCTCTCTACCAGGCCCGTCATGACTTCCAGATGATTTTTGCCGACCCGGCGACTCTTCCCGACCAGACCACCATCGACCAGGCACAGATGGACATGGAAACAGCCATGCAGACCGCATTCGACGCCTTCCACCAGGCAACGACCGCTTCCGATACTGCGGTCGGCGGCATGCTTGATGCCATTGCCGGGCAGATGCCGGTGATGAGCGGCGGCATGATGGGGAACGGAATGATGACCGGCAGTGACCTGGCCGGCATGGGATTCGGCCGCTGGCAGGTCAGCGCGGACGGGACGACCGGCAACTGGTCGACGATGATGGTTGCCGCCGGCAACCTCATGCCGCAGGTTCCCGGCATGGCCTATGTGCCCGCTACCGCCGCGCTGGAAAACCGGCTGGCCCAGCTTCCCCCGCTTGCCTCCCCGCCGGTGGCACCCGACTGGACCCAGCTGGCGGATGGCCCCTACAAGAGCATGCTGCAACTGCAGTATGACCTGATGCTGGAAAACCTGGTCATGGAGCAGACCATGGCGGGTATGACACAACCGCTTTCAGCAGCGGACCGGGCCCGGTTGACGGAAGTCCATCGCAGCAACCTGCAGAGCATCCACCAGGGGTTGTCGGGTATGACCGCGACCGAGGCGGATGCCCTGATGACGGTGATGACGCCGCCGCATTTGCTGTAACCCGGATATCGTTCGGAGAACAAAAAGGGCCGGATTCCCGCAACGGGGGTCCGGCCCTTTTGGGTTTGCGCCGCTCGGGGGATCAATGCACGGTGAGAATCTCGCCGCTGGCCAGTCCCGCTTCCTTGCGGGCGACAAACCGGCTGATGTAACCGTTGAGGGCACCCGAGGTTTCTTCCGGAAGATTGACGAATTCGAGCCCGAAGCCTTCGGGAAGCCCCTGGGCCTGGCGGCCGAGAGGGTTGTTCCAGGCGACCCGGCCCTGCAGTTTGAGCAGCTGGTCGGGGCTGTCCGGCAGGGCGAAGATGACGTCGATCAGGTTGCCCTCATCGAGACCGGTGTCACTGGCGATGAAGATGCCGCCGTTGCTCAGGTTGGTACTGGTCCCGGAGATGGTGCGGTTGGCCACCTGGCAGGAAACCTGGGTGCGGCAGGGAACCCGCACCTTGCGGCGGTCAAGTTTCTTTTCCTCATCGCCAGAGTTGTCGACCATGCAGATCTTGTTTTCACTGATGTGACAGAACAGGGCATCGACGACCTGCTTGTCGAAGTGGACCAGGCTCTCCTCGGCCAGCAGCTGCAGCGCTTCGTGATAAGGCATCGGGTCACGGTAATGGCGCTTGGAGGTAATCGCTTCGAAAAAATCGGCGACCGCGATGATGCGGGCTCCCAGCGGTATCTCATCACCCTTCAGCCCGTTCGGGTAGCCGCTGCCGTCCAGTTTTTCATGATGGGCGCCGACCACCTCGGGAATCTGCCGGTAGATGCCTTCAAAGGGGATTCGCTCCAGGATCTCGCGACTCTTGTCCGGATGGGTGCGGATCAGGGCCTTCTCTTCGGCGTTCAGTTCGCCGTCCTTCTTCAGGATGAAATCAGGAACCGCCAGTTTGCCATAGTCGTGCAGCATCGCCGCAATGCGTACCATGTCGGTATAGTCGCTGCCCAGGCCGAGCTGGTTGCAGATGCCGACGGCATACTCGGTGACCTGCACCGAGTGCCCGGCGGTGAGGAAGTCCCGTGCGTCGATGCTGGCTGCCAGCACCTGGATGACGGACTGGAACTGGGCCGAACGTTCATCCAGCAGGCGGGAATTCTGCAGGCCGATGCCGATCAGGGGGGCAATCCCTTCGAGTAGTTGCAGGTCGCTTTCAACCAGCAGGCGTTTGGGTGTGCGCAGGTCGAGGGCGAGCATGCCGATCACCTGCTGGTCGCTGATGATCGGACAGCAGGCAAAGGCGCGGCTGCCGAGGCCGGCAAACCAGCGGCACAGGTTGTGGACCCGGACATCCTGGAACTGACGCACGTCATTGATCAGCAGCCCGCGTTTATTGATCAGCAGCGGCGCCAGCGGGGTGCGATCATGGCGGCCGGAGAGGGCCAGGGGGCTTTCCAGACGCTTCAATTCGGCGGCGTTCAGACCGAAGCCGCAACGGTAGTGCAGCGCCTTGCGCTGACTGTCGGCCAGCAGGATCATGCCGCGGTCGAAGTCAAGTTGGTGAGCGAGGATGTCGCTGACCGCCCGCAACAGGTCGTCGCTGTCGCTGCGGCTGCTGATCGCCTGGCCGATTTCACGGGTCAGCTGCAGGTTGATCAGGCTGGCGTTCGCCTGGTCGACAACCTCTTCGGTGGTGGCCTGCTGATGCTGCAGGTGGCGGCGCAGTTCGTTGCGTTCCAGGGTTCCGCCAAAGGCGGTCATGGCCAGCATGGCGGCCAGCCCCAACGGTGGCAGGGTGGCGGCGGCGACCGGCGGCAGCCAGGGGACGGCCAGCAGGGAAACGGTTGTCAACATTGCCGTCCGGTTCCGGCGCCGGCGCCAGGATTCGGCCGGCGAATCATCCCAGGTCAGCTGGTAGTGGCAATGCCGGTCTCCGCGGCGGCTGCAGCGGGGATGGGCCAGTCCCGGAGAGCGTTGGTTGAACAGCAGCGCCAGGCTTTCGAGAAACCCGCTGTGGTACTGGCAGGACCAGTGATGACTCGGATCGCCGGGGATGGTGATATCCAGGAGGTTGCGGCCGGGACTGCGGATGTCCCATTGTTGACCGGAGAGGGCGGCCTGCTCGCGGATCAGTTTTTCCAGCAGTCGCGTGGGGCCGCCCAGTCCAAGACCGAGCTGCTGCATCAGTCCCAGTCCTGAACGTCGACCGGCAGCCCGGCCCGCAGCGCGAAGAATCTGCGGGTTGCCGCTGCGGTTCAGCAACCTGCTGGTGAACAGCGCCATCTGGCGACTGTCAACGGAGCCGCTGTCCGGTGTAATGTGGCAGCTGTGACAGAGTTTTTCGAAATCGATGTCCGGTCGTTCCTCCTGCAGGAACAGCCGGTAGCTTTGCAGCAACGCGGAGTAGTCCCGTTTCAATGGCTTCAGCGATGCCATGAAACCTCCGGGAGGAGTCGCAGCAGATCCGGCTCAAAGGGGAGGAAACGAACGGAAAAGAAGGAAAGAGAATCCATCACCATGCCCGGGATGGCCTGGCGAAAGAGGTGTTTCGAGTCTGGGTGGGGCAACCGCTCCGTGTTCACCCGCGGCGTCCACGTTTCGGTCTTTCCCCGGCGACAGCCGACAACCATCATTGCATCGATTTCTGGGACATTGAATGGAATAAGTAGTCTATGTCCCCCCTCCAACTGTCATTCCGGCCCTGTTCGCCGGTGCCGTCAGACAGTCAGATACTCCCGTCACTATAGCGGCCGACATCCTTCAGAACAAGAAGAAAATGGTCGGACGCGAGATGTCGCATGATGGTCGGCGATGAATTCACCGGTGCCCGGATTCCAGCCAGAAATCATTGTTGCTGACCGGGTCGGCATAACGCATCCGGCCGCCGACCCGGATCGGATGCCGTTTTTCCCGCGGGTCGTTTTCATGGATCAGCCGATCGACGGTGAGCATGACACCGATCCACGGCCCGTGCCTGGCCAGCGCCTGGCGCGAATAGGCCGAACAGGTCGGGTACATCGGACAGCGGGGGCCGTCGACCGGAGAGATGTAGAGCTGAAAGAAATGCACCGCCTGGTCGAAAGGGGAGGTGTCATGCTCCGGCTGTCGGGAGGAACCCTTGTGTGTCGGAACTTCCCAGGGCCCCCAGTCGGCGGCAGCGGCCGGCAACGGACAGAACAGCAGCAACGGCAGCAGCAGGGCGACGAACCTGATCATGAGGATTTCTCGTCCGTCGCGCGGTTATTTTTCAGTTGCTCAAGCCAGGCGAGTCGTTCGCCGATGGTTTTTTCAAAGCCATGATCGGTCGGCTGGTAGTAGCGGCTGCCGGCAAGTTGCTCGGGCAGATGGCTTTGTGTCACGATCCCCTGTGGATCGTTGTGGGCATACTGGTATCCCGCGCCGTAGCCGAGCTGCTTCATCAACCCGGTCGGGGCGTTGCGGATATGCAGGGGGACCGGCAGAGAACCGCTTTTTCGGACTTCGGCCTGAGCCGCTTTGATGCCGGCGTAGGCGGCATTGCTTTTCGGCGCGGCGGCCAGGTAGGTGGTTGCCTGGGCCAGCGGGATGCGTCCTTCGGGCAGGCCGATGAAGTGGACCGCCTGCTGGGCGGCGATTGCCAGCTGCAGGCCGCGCGGATCAGCGTTGCCGATATCCTCGCTGGCAAGAATGACCAGGCGCCGCGCGATGAAAAGGGGATCTTCCCCCGCTTCGAGCATGCGTGCCAGCCAGTAGAGGGCGGCATCCGGGTCGGAGCCGCGGACGCTCTTGATGAAGGCCGAGATGACGTTGTAGTGTTCTTCGGCTCCCTTGTCGTAACGCAGGGTTCGGGTCTGCATCGCCTGCTGCACGGTTGCCGCGTCGATTTCCCGGCAGCCGACGGCGGCCGCCGTTTCGAGCGCGTTGAGGGCCGTGCGCGCGTCACCGTCGGCCTGGCGGCAAAGCAGCTCCTTCGCCTCTTCGGTCAGACTGTATCCCTGGCCGCCGAGGCCGCGCGGGTCTTCGAGGGCCCGGTCGAGCAGTTTGCCGATCTCTTCTTCAGGGAGCGGTTCGAGGGTGAAAACCCGGGAGCGCGAGAGCAGGGCGGCGTTGACTTCGAAGGAAGGATTTTCGGTGGTGGCACCGATGAGGATGATATCACCCTTTTCGACATAGGGGAGAAAGGCGTCCTGCTGTGCCTTGTTGAAACGGTGGATCTCGTCGACGAACAGCACTGTCCGCCGATCGTGAAAGGCACGCTCTTCGCGGGCCCCGGCGACGATCTCCCGGATCTCCTTGACGCCCTGCAGGACCGCGGAGAAAAAGACGAAGCGGCTGCTGGTGCTGTTGGCGATCACCTGGGCGAGAGTGGTCTTGCCGACCCCCGGAGGGCCCCAGAGGATCAGGGAACTGATCCGGTCGCTGCTGATCAGTTGGCGCAGCAGTCTGCCGGGGCCGAGCAGGTGTTGTTGACCGACCACTTCATCGAGGTTGCGGGGCCGCAGCCGTTCAGCCAGCGGCGTGCCGCCGGCGGGTGCCTGTTCGAACAGATCCATGAACTTTCCCGGTTGACGTGAGGAATCCCAACTTTGATGCTTTCGCAAAAAAGCATCAAGAGTGTTGGCTAAGCAAAAAGCGCCGGCAGCAAGGCGCGCGGTTGTCAAGCAGTGAGGCGTGCTTACGTACGTCGAAGCAGCGAGGCAAGCGCAGCAACGCAGCCGCTGGTGAGTTTTCGCGACGCCATCAACTTTAGCACAGGGGCAGGGGAGGGACAACCGAATCCTGCGCTAAGTGCCTGAAAGCGATAGACTAATAGTCGCAGCTGTGATAGTTTTCAAATTCGTCAAGGAGTTTTCATGAAACGGATCGGTATCTACGCCAAACGCAACCATCCCGACGCGGTGCAGTTGGCCCGCAATGTCTGTCACCATCTGCGGCAGCGTAAGGTCGAGGTTTACCTCGATGAGCCGCTGGCCGAAGATATGGGCGAGTCGCAGGGCTACCCGGGGGGGTCGATTCCCGCCCTGGTCGACCTGGTGATCGTCCTCGGTGGCGATGGTACCCTGATTTCAGTGGCGCGGTTGGTCGGCGAGCTGCGGGTGCCGATCCTCGGGGTTAACCTCGGCCGTCTCGGCTTTCTGACCGAAATCACCCGGGACGAGCTCTTTCCGGTGCTGGACCGGGTGATCCGCGGGGATTTCGATGTCTCGAACCGGTTGATGCTCGAAGCGGTGGTGCGACGCGGCGACAAGGTCGCCGGCCGTTTCCGGATGCTCAACGACGTGGTCATCAACAAGGGGGCGCTGGCGCGGATCATCGACATGGAGACCAGCGTCAACGAGGACTACCTGACCACCTTTCGTGCCGACGGTCTGATTATCGCCACGCCTACCGGCACCACGGCCTATAACCTTGCCGCCGGCGGTCCGATCATCTACCCCGGGATCCATTGCCTGGTGGTGACGCCGATCTGTCCCCACATGCTGACCAACCGCCCGATCATCGTCTCCGATGAAGCCCTGGTTCGGGTCGAGGTCAAGTTCCAGGATGAAGAGGTGATGCTGACCGCCGACGGTCAGGTCGGGATGCCGCTGGTCGGCGGCGATGTTGTCGAGGTGCGGAAATCACCCCACACCACGCTGCTGATCAAGAGTCCGCATCGTGATTATTTCGAGGTGTTGCGCGCCAAGCTGCATTGGGGCCAGCGTTGATTTCGGGTAGAGGATAACAGTCTCATGCTGACGGAATTGATCATCCGCAACTTTGCCATTATCGACCGGCTTGAGGTCAGTTTCGGTCCCGGCTTCAATGTCCTCACCGGGGAGACCGGCGCGGGGAAGTCGATCATCATTGATGCCGTCGGCCTGCTGCTGGGGGATCGTGCCCGACCGGAAGTGATCCGCACCGGGGCCGAGGAGGCGACGGTCGAGGGCCTGTTCGATTTAAGCGGACTGACCGTGGTCAAGGACAGATTGGCAAAAGGCGGGTTTGAGGCTGCGGACGAATTGTTGATCAAGCGGGTGGTCAGCCGATCCGGTAAAAACCGGATTTTTCTCAACGGTTCTCTCTCCCGGCTGTCCCAACTGCAGGACATTGCCGCCGGCCTGGTCAATATTTACGGCCAGCATGAACACCAGCGGCTGCAGAAGACCGATACCCACCTGAAATTTCTCGATCGTTTTGCCGGCCTGGAAAAGGAGCTTGCCGCTTACACCGACCTGTACAACCGGGTTGTCGCCTTGCAGCAGCGCCTTGAAGGGATCGACCAGGGAGAGCGGGACCGGCGGCAACGCATCGATTTCCTCAGTTTTCAGCAGCGCGAAATAGCCGCGGCCGCGCTGCAGCCGGGTGAAGATGAAGAGCTGGAGCGGGAACGACTGCTGCTGCAGCATGGTGAAAAGCTGACACTGGCCACCGGGGGCGGCTACGAACAGCTCTATGGCCGCAAGGGGGCGGTCTGTGAAATCCTCGACCGGGTCGCTGCCGATCTCGAGGGCCTGGCAACGGTTGATCCCCAGCTGGGAGAACTGGCGGGCACGGTTCGCGGCAGCCTCTATCAGCTCGAGGATGTTGCCGTCCAGCTGCGCGGTTTTGCCGATCGTCTCAATTTCGAACCGGGACGTCAGAATGAGGTCGAAGAAAGGCTTGCCCAGATCGCGGCGCTGAAACGCAAGTACGCACCGACCATCGAGGAGATCCTGGCCGGTCTGGTCCGTATCGAAGCCGAGTTGGCCGAACTGACCGATGCCGACTCGACCCGTGAGGGATTGCTCGCCCAACTGACGGAGGCGCGTCAGGCTCTGCAGAAGGCCGGGGACGGGCTCTCCCGCAAACGTCAGGCGGCAGCCCGAAAACTGGCTTCAGGGGTGATGCGCGAACTGGCCGACCTGGCATTGCCGAAGGCCCGGTTCGAGTGTCATTTCATTGCCCTTGAAGAGCCGGGGCCGTTCGGCCTGGAGCGGATGGAGTTCTATCTGGCACCGAATCCCGGGGAGGATATGCGGCCCCTGGCCTGGATCGCTTCGGGGGGCGAACTGTCACGCATCATGCTGGCGATCAAGCGTATCGCGCCGGATGCCGATGGTGTCTCGACACTGATTTTCGACGAGGTCGATGCCGGCATCGGTGGCGCTGCGGCGAGTAGTGTCGGGGCCAAGCTGCAGCAGGTCGCCGATTCGGCCCAGGTGTTGTGCATTACCCATCTGCCGCAGGTCGCCGCTTTCGGGGATGCTCATTATCGTGTTGAGAAGATGGTTGACAATGGCCGGACCTTCACCGCCCTGGTCGCCTTGAAGGGCGAAACCCGGGTGAGGGAAATGGCCCGCATGCTCGGCGGCGCCCGGATCACCGAGCGCACCCTCGAACATGCACGGGAAATGATCGAGAGCGGTCAGAACCCGGCAGGAAAGGGTTGAATCCAATGGTCAGGAAAGCCGTTATTGCCGATGCCCCGGTTATCCACCAACTGCTCAATACCTACGCCGGTGACGGCCTGATGTTGTCGGCTTCCCTGGCGGAGATCTACGAATATATCCGCAGTTTTTATGTCTACGTGCAGCAGGATCGGGTTGTCGGCACGGTCAGGCTGCAGATCTGCTGGAAAGATCTGGCTGAGATCCGTTCCCTGGCGGTCGCCGCAGAGGTCGCCGGTCAGGGAATTGGCCGGCAACTGGTTGAAGCCTGTCTGCAGGAAGCACGCGATCTCGGTCTGCCGCAGGTTTTCGCCCTGACCTACAAGGTTGGGTTTTTCACCCGTCTCGGATTCAACGAGATCGACAAGGCGCGGCTGCCGCAGAAAATCTGGCGGGATTGTATCAAGTGCGCCAAGTTTCCTGAATGCGACGAAACGGCGGTCAGCCTGTTGCTTTCTCCGGGGAAACCACCGGTTTCTTGACAGAAACTGTCCGACAACGGTATTAATGAGCCCGAATTGTCGGGCTCAGTGTCGGTTTGCCGGCATCCGTTATTGTCCTGGTCGGGTTGTCGGGGAACGCCGTCAGGTTTGCCGGTGGCCCGTGGATTCAGGGAAGTTCTATTCAGGTCAAGGGGTTAGGTCGCCCATCCGGAATGGACGCAGGTTTTTTCCGGTGTCACGGCTGGTTTGACCGGACTTTCCGGCCTGAAGATTGCAGATGTGTCCATCTTGTTTGGCGTCTGACAGGAGAGTTTATTGGCTTCCAAGCGTTTTACCATCCTGGTTATTCCCGAAGGATCCCGCCGGGTTCGCCGTTACTACGTCCGCAGTGGCTGGTTGAGGTCGCTGGCGGTCGCGGCCGGGGTGGCGGTTCTTGGGGTCGCCCTGTTGACTTACGGCTATCTGCGGAATCGCTACGATTCGGCGGAGCTGGCGCGTCTGCGCACCACCAATCTGCAGCAGCAGGTCGAACTGGCGCGGCTTTCCGGCGAACTTGACCTGCTCAACCGGGATGTTGTGCTGCTTGCGCAGAATGACGCGCAGGTCAGGGTGATGGCCAAGTTGACTCCTGCCAAAACCAACGTCCTCAGTGGCATCGGCGGACCGCCCGACGCGGATACCCATCCCCGTTTTTCCGAATTGCAGCGCCAGATCGACGAGGTGCGTCAGCAGATCGATCTCCGCCGCCAGAGCCAGGAGGAGATCCAGGCGGTCCTCAACGACCAGCGTTCCCTGTTGGCTTCGAAACCGCAGGGATGGCCGGTCAAGGGATGGATCACGTCGCTTTTCGGCATGCGTAAATCCCCCTTCACCGGGCGCCGCAAGATGCATGAAGGGCTTGATATCGCGTCAAACACCGGCACCCCGGTCCATGCCACCGCCGACGGCATCGTGGCCCGTGCCGAAACCGTACCGGGTTATGGAAAGCTGGTGGTGATCGACCACGGCTATGGTTATCGCACTTACTACGGTCATAATTCCAGGCTCTATGTCAAGGTCGGCCAACGGGTCCGGCGCGGTGATCGCATTGCCGCGGTCGGCAATACCGGCACATCCACCGGCTCGCATGTCCATTACGAGGTGCGGCGCAATGGCGTGCCGCTCAATCCCCGCAAATACCTCTGATCGATCATGAACTGTCAACACCTGATGGGCTCCGGAATTCCGGGGCCTTTTTCTCTTTTCGAGTCTTGCCCGGAAGAACTCCCAAATCCACCGGCAATTTCGGGATTCGGCTGTCGTTACGGTTGAATCTGCTTCGTTGCCTTCACCTCTTCGGTGAGTTCCTTGCGTCTTGTGAGCGGGGTGTTGCTGTGGTAGAATTCAGCGCTTTTCGCCCCGCGTGACGGGGATTATACCTTCAGGAGTAACGCTATGATTGGCGCTTTGGTTAAAAAGGTGGTCGGCAGCAAGAATGAACGGACGATCAAGAAGATGCAGCCGCAGGTCGACCTGATCAACAGTCTCGAACCGCAGATGCAGGCTCTCGACGATGAACAGCTGCGGGGCAAGACGGCGGAGTTCAGGCAGCGGCTGGAGCAGGGAGAGCCCCTCGACGATCTGCTGCCGGAGGCCTTCGCCGTGGTTCGCGAGGCCGCGGTAAGGGTCCTCGGGATGCGTCACTTTGATGTTCAGCTGGTCGGCGGCATGGTGCTGCATCAGGGCAAGATCGCCGAAATGAAAACCGGTGAAGGCAAGACCCTGGTGGCCACCCTGCCGAGTTACCTCAATGCCCTGACCGGCAGGGGAGTCCATGTTGTCACGGTCAACGATTACCTGGCGAAACGTGACTCCGAATGGATGGGCCAGGTCCACCGTTTTCTCGGTCTCAAGGTCGGCTGTATTGTTCACGGTCTCAATGAGAAGCAGCGCCAGGAAGCCTATGGCTGTGATGTCACCTACGGCACCAACAACGAGTTCGGGTTCGACTATCTGCGTGACAATATGAAGTTCGCCCTGGAGGATTATGTCCAGCGCGAGCACCATTTTGCTATTGTCGATGAGGTCGACTCGATTCTGATCGATGAGGCGAGGACACCGCTGATCATCTCCGGACCGTCCGAGACGTCGAGCGAACTCTACTACAGCGTCAACCGCATCATCCCGAGTCTCAAGAAGGGCGAGATGATCGAGCACCGCGACGGCAAGATCGGTCAGTCGGTCAAAGAGTACACCGGTGATTACACCGTTGATGAAAAAGCCAAGGCCGCTTCGTTGACTGAAGAGGGGGTCGCCAAGGTCGAAAAACTGCTCGGGGTCGACAACCTCTACGAGCCGGGCAATATCGAAATCCTTCACCATGTCAATCAGGCCCTCAAGGCGCACGCGCTCTTCAAACGGGATGTCGACTATGTGGTCAAGGACGGTGAAGTGCAGATCGTCGACGAGTTCACCGGACGACTGATGCCGGGAAGGCGCTGGAGCGATGGTCTGCACCAGGCGGTGGAAGCCAAGGAGGGGGTGAAGATCGAGAGCGAGAACCAGACCCTGGCGACCATCACCTTCCAGAACTATTTCCGGATGTATGAAAAGCTCTCCGGGATGACCGGTACCGCCGACACCGAAGCGGCCGAGTTTCAGGAGATCTACAAGCTCGACGTGGTGGTGGTCCCGACCAACCGGCCGATGCAGCGCAAGGACCAGCCGGATGTCATCTACAAGACCGAGAAGGACAAGTTCAACGCGGTGGTGGAGGATATCAGGCGTTGTCATGAAAAGGGGCAGCCGGTGCTGGTCGGTACGATTTCGATCGAGAACTCCGAGCGTCTTCACGAACTGCTGAAAAAGAAGGGCGTGCCGCACAATGTTCTCAACGCCAAGCATCACGAACAGGAGGCGTTCATTGTCGCCCAGGCGGGCCGCAAGGGGGCGGTGACCATCGCCACCAATATGGCGGGCCGCGGTACCGATATCGTTCTCGGCGGCAACCCGGAGATGCTCGCCCGCCGTCAGGCCCAGGACGCCGAGGATTTCGAGCAGGCCTTTGCCGAAGCGCTGGAGCATTTCAAGCCGATCTGCGCCGCGGAAAGAGAAGCGGTCCTCGCTGCCGGCGGTCTCTATATCCTCGGTACCGAACGCCATGAGTCGCGCCGTATCGACAACCAGTTGCGCGGCCGTTCGGGTCGCCAGGGCGACCCGGGGGAAAGCCGTTTCTATCTCGGCCTCGATGACGATCTGTTGCGCATTTTCGGTTCCGAGCGGGTTGCCTACGTGATGGACAAGCTGAAGATCCCCGAGGGCGAGCCGATCGAGCACGGCATGATTTCCAAGGCGATCGAGAATGCGCAGAAGAAGGTCGAGGCGCACAACTTCGAGATCCGGAAACACCTGATCGAATATGACGATGTCATGAATCGCCAGCGCGAGGTGATCTATCAGCAGCGTCGCGAGGTGCTGGCCGGCGAGAATATCCGTGAAACGGTCGACGGCATCGTTACCGAGATGGTGCAGGATATGATCGACACTTTCTGCCCGGACAAGGTTCCGGCGGCCGACTGGAACTGGAAAAGCCTGATCGACGACTGCCACGCCCAGTTCTTCCTCCGGCCGACCCTGCCCGAGCCGACTCCCGACCTGACCCGTGAACAGCTCGAAGAAGTCCTGATCGAGCAGGCCCGCCAGCGCCTTGATGAAAAGCGCGATGATTTCACGCCGCCGGTTTTCGATCACCTGATGAAGGTTCTGCTGCTGCAGTCGATTGACAGCCAGTGGAAGGACCACCTGCTGTCCATCGATTACCTGAAGGAAGGTATCGGGCTGCGCGGTTACGGGCAGAAGAATCCCAAGGAAGAGTACAAGCGGGAAGCCTACGAGCTGTTCATGGAGATGATGGGGCGGATCCGCCAGGAAGTGGTGCAGAAACTCTTCCGTGTGCAGCTGGTGCGCGAAGAGGAAGTCGAGAAGATGGAGCAGGAAGAGCGCCAGCAGCGTCTCGCCATCGGTCGCACGGGCGGTCCGGCGCCGGCGGCGAGAACGCCGAAAGTCAACCCGGAGAAGATCGGCCGCAACGAGCCCTGTCCCTGCGGCAGCGGCAAGAAATATAAGAAATGTTGCGGCTGACCCGGTGCGGGAGCCGTCGTGAGCCCGACTGACCCTCGGGATGAGGGGCTTTCCCGGGATTACCGGGCGCTGGTCTCCGGAGAAGCCGAGGCCCGCGGACACCTGGAAGATCTGCTGCTGATGCGCCATGCCGCCGAGGCGGCGCATTCCAGTCCCGACCTGGCGAGTTATCTCGATGCCCTGGTCGAACGGATCATGGCGGCGGTCGGGGTGCGGCACTGTTCACTGATGCTTTGTGACGACAGTGGCTGCCTGCGCATCGCCGCTGCCCGCGGCCTGCCGCCCGAAGTGATCGCCGAAACCCGGCTGGCTCCCGGTGAGGGCATTGCCGGTCTTGTGCTGGCGACGGGGGAGCCGCTGCTGGTTCCCGACCTGGATGCCGACGACCGGTTCGTCAACCGCAACGATTTCGATCATTACCTTTCCCGGTCACTGCTGTCGGTGCCGCTGGTCTGCCGCGGGCAGGTTCGGGGGGTGCTCAATGTCACCAACAAGCAGGACGACGCTCCCTTCGGCAGCATCGATCTGCATCTGCTCAATGGCGTGGCCCACCAGGCGATGCTGGCCCTGGAGAATTTTCGCCTGGTCGCCGAACTGCAGCAGTCCCGTGCCGAACTGGAACGCAGCAATGTCCGGTTGCAGCAGTTGCTGCGCGGTCGTTCCCGTCTTGTCTGCAACCTGTCCCACGAACTGAAGACGCCGCTGACTTCGGTCCTCGGCTATGTCGATCTGGCCATGAATCATTTCGACCAGCTTGATGCCGAAGAACTGCGGGCCTATCTGCAGCGGGTGCATGGCGAGGGGCTGCAGATGAAGCAGCTGATCAACGACATGCTGACCCTGTTCAGCCTGGAGAGCGGTTTCGGGCGCTGGGAGGAGCAGTCGGTCGATGTTGCCGGGATGCTTGCCGGGGAACTGCGGCGACGACGGGACGACATCGAACGGATGCGGTTGCGGTTGGAATATCATCGTCCCGCCGAACTGCCGGAAGTCCTGGCGGACCCGGACCGCCTGCGTTACCTGCTGGCGGCCCTGATCGACAACGCGATAAAATTCAATTGTCCGGGCGGGTTGCTGGAAGTTCGGTTGCGGCCGCTGGAGGGTGGGCTGGAGCTGCATGTTTTCAACCAGGGCACCCGGGTGCCGCCGGAGGCGGCCGATGTTATATTTGAACAATACACCCAGCTCGGAGATATCACGTCGGGCAAGCCGCCGGGGGTTGGTATCGGTCTGGCGATCTGTCGCGCCATCGTTGATCGTCTCGGCGGTTCGATTCAGCTGGTCCCTCGGGGCGACGACGGGACCGGCGTGGTGGTCCGTTTCCCCCGGCAGGAGAGATTGAATGATGAAAAATAACCAGGTTCCCCGGGTGCGGGGATTCAAATTCGCGTCCCGGCCGGCCGGCATCAAGTCGTCCGCGAAGGCCGATCTCGGACTGATCTATTCCGAAGTCCCGGCCGCCTGCGCCGGGGTCTTCACCCGCAACCAGGTGGTTGCCGCCCCGGTGGTGATTTCCCGCCCCCGGATTGCCGGGGGGCGTTGCCAGGCCGTTGTCGTCAACAGCGGCAATGCCAATGCCTGCACCGGTGACCGGGGAATCAGGGATGCTCTGCGCATGACGGAACTCACGGCCCACACCCTCGGTCTGCCGGAGGACCTCGTGGTTGTTTCTTCGACCGGTGTCATCGGCCAGGCTCTGCCGATGGACAGGCTGGAAAAGCATATTCCCCTGCTCGGGTCGGAGCTTGTCGCCGACGGCGCCGAGGGATTGGCCGAAGCCATCCGCACCACCGACTCCTTTGCCAAGCTTTCCTGGCGGGAACTGGATGGCTGTCGTGTCCTCGGTATTGCCAAAGGGGCGGGGATGATTCACCCGAACATGGCAACCATGCTCGGTTTCGTGGTCAGTGATGCACGGATTGATGCCGCGTTGCTGCAGCAATTGCTGGCGGCGGCGGTCGACCGCAGCTTCAATGCCATAACCGTCGATGGTGATACCTCGACCAACGACATGGTCCTGGTTATGGCCAACGGGCAGGGAGAGGGGGATGCCATTCTCCCCGGCAGTTCGGCCGCCGAACAGTTTTCTGAGGCCCTGCAGGCGGTGCTGCTTGATCTGGCCAAAATGATCGTGCGGGATGGCGAGGGGGCGACCAAACTGGTGGAAATTGCCGTGCGTGGCGCGGAAAGCGAAGCGGACGCGCGCGCCGCGGCACGCAGTATCGCCACATCGAGTCTTGTCAAAACAGCCTTTTTCGGGGAAGACGCCAACTGGGGACGGATCATTGCCGCGGCCGGTTATTCCGAAGCGCGCGTCGATCCGAATCTGGTGGCCATCGATTTTGACCGGGTTCCGGTGGTTCGCGCCGGTGTAAGCACCGGTGCCGAACAGGAGGCCGAGGCGAGCGAAGTCCTCAGACAGGCAGAGTTCCGGGTCACCGTCGACCTCGGTCTGGGCACGGACTGTTTCAGCTATTACACCTCCGATTTGACCTATGATTACGTCAAGATCAATGCCGATTACCGCACCTGACGGCCGTTCGTTCAGGGGGAACCCGGCAGCCTGTATTGACCATACTCTGCTCAAGGCCGAGACAACCGGGCGGCAGATTCAGCAGCTCTGTGAGGAGGCGGTCGAATACGGCTTTGCCGCGGTCTGTGTGCCTCCCTGCCATGTCCGTTTCAGTGCGGACATCCTCTACGGAACCGAAGTCGCGGTTGCCACGGTGGTGGGTTTTCCCCTCGGCTATGCCGAAACCGCGAGCAAACAGCACGAAGCCGCGCAGGCGGTCAATGCCGGCGCGCGGGAAATCGACATGGTGATCAATCAGGGCTGGGCGGCGACGGGTGATTTCGCCCATGTCGAGGAAGAGATCCGGGCGGTGGTGCGGACGGTTCCCGGGACGTGCGTCAAGGTCATCATCGAATGCTGCAATTTCGGCCGGGAGGCGAAGTCACGCCTGGTCGAGGCGGCGGTTGCGGCGGGTGCCCGCTATGTCAAGACCTCGACCGGCTTTGCCGCCTCCGGCGCCACCGTCGAGGATGTCCGCTTGCTGGCCGCCGTCGCGGACGGCCGCGTCAGGGTCAAGGCCGCCGGCGGTATCCGCAGTCTTGAGGACTGTCAGGCGATGCTTGCCGCCGGGGCCGACCGTATCGGCAGTTCCAGCGGGGTCGCCATCGTTGAACAGTGGCTGCGGACAGAGGGGCTGTCGTGAACCCTCCCTTTCGCCGGGTGCTGGTCGTGGTCCTCGACGGGGTGGGGGTTGGTGCTCTGCCCGATGCCGCCGCCTACGGTGATGCCGGGGCCAATACCCTGTTGCACGTTCTGCAGCGTTCCCCCTCTTTGCGGCTGCCGAACTTCGAGCGTTTCGGCCTCGGGCGTTTGGTGCCCGCTGCCGGACTGGTGTCGGGAGAAGGGCTGGCCGCCTGCGGGCGGATGGCCGAAAAGGCGGCGGGCAAGGATTCGACCGCGGGGCACTGGGAGCTGATGGGGGTGACCCTGGAACAGCCTCTGCCGACTTACCCGCAGGGTTTTCCCGAAGAAATCATCTCGGCGTTCACCGCCGCCACCGGGCTGGCGGTCCTCGGCAACCGGGCCGCCAGCGGCACCGACATCATCCGTGATCTCGGTGAGGAGCATCTGCGCAGCGGTCTGCCGATTATCTATACCAGCAGTGACTCGGTTTTTCAGATCGCTGCCCATGAAGAGGTCATCCCGGTCGAAAAACTGTACGACCTCTGCCGGAAGGCGCGGGAACTGCTCAACCCCTTTCGCGTCGGGCGGGTTATTGCCCGGCCCTTCACGGGCCGGGACGCCGCCGGTTTCCGCCGGACGGCCGGTCGTCATGACTTCTCGTTGCCGCCGATTGCTCCAACGCTGCTTGACCGTCTGCAGCAGGCGGGCGTACCGGTTGTCGGCATCGGTAAAATCGGCGACCTGTTCGCCGGCCGTGGTCTGGACGAGTCGTTGACAACCGCGAGCAACGCTGACGGGATGGCCGCCACGCTTGAATGCCTGGAGCGCGTCGACAACGGATTGATAATTGTCAACCTGGTCGATTTCGATATGCTCTGGGGGCACCGGTTGGATGTTTCCGGTTTCGCCGACGGACTGGCGGCAGTCGATGCCTGGTTGCCGCAATTGACCGCCCGCTTGCGGTCCGATGACTTGCTGCTGATAACCGCGGATCATGGATGTGATCCGACCACGCCGGGCACCGATCACAGCCGTGAGTATGTGCCGTTGCTGGCATGGTTTCCCGGTCTGCGGCCGGATATTGATCTGGGAACCCGTGCCGGATTTGCTGATGTCGCCGCAACAGTGGGGGAGGCTCTCGGCTGTACCTGTCCGGCAGGCCGGAGTTTTTTGCCGGAGTTGAAAGCGGGGAGGGTTTGACGGATCAGGAAATGAGGCCCGGAGAAGGTCGAGCTGCCCGGCTGCGCAGCATTCCGAGATCCAGCTCGGCGCCGCGTCGGCCTTCACTCAGTTCTCCCAGCAGCCGCTGTTCGAGAAAGGCTTCGAGCTGGCGACGGGTTTCATCGCTGAGGTCGGCAAATTCCAGGCCGACTCCCTGGCGATAATTATTTTCGGGACGTGGTTCCATGCGGTAGACAACCCGGCCGGGAAGTTCCAGTTCGCGGTTCATTCCCAGCAGTGGGAAGACAACCTGGAACTGGTCCTGGGGTTCAAGCCGGTAGCTGGTTTTGATGAACATCCCCCGGGTGCTGATACTGAGAACTTCCGCCAGCTCGGAGGTGTTGTCCCGGCAGACCATCCCGGGTATCCTGACTTCCATGCGCAGATTGCGGCGGGGGTGTTTTTCAAGGTGTTTCTGGACCAGTTCAAAGAGGGCGAAAATATCGATTGGAACGTCCAGGCCAACCCATGGTACCGGGATGGTCGGCCCGTGAGGCTGCCCGAGGATAACCAGCGGCAGTCCGGTTTTCCGGATTTGTTCCCGCAACCGTTGTCGCAGCGTCTCATCGGCTGCGGCCAGCATGCCGTCGCCGATCAGGATAAACTCGGGATTGCTGCCATTGAGCAGTTCTTCGAACTCCCCGACTCGGGACGTGACCAGCACCCGGTAACCCCAGTGCTTGAGGATGATTTCGAGCGTTCCCAGCAGGTCGGGGCTGGTGGCGCCGAGCAGAATTCGTTTCATGGACATGGCAACCCTTCGTGCAGTGAATGTAAAGGATTATCCGCCGGTTGGCAAGCTCACTGATTCAGGTCAGACAAAGGAGATGAAAGATGAAGAAAATGATGATTGTTCTTACCCTGTTGCTGTTGTTGCCGTCCCTCGGGTGGGGGCTTGAGGTTGTCGAAGGAGTTGTCGCGACCGGCGTTGAACAGCGTCAACCGGTCGGGGTGGCCGATCATTTCCCGGCCGACATCGGGCGGGTCTACTGCTTTACCCGGGTGCGGGGAGCTGTCGGGGATGATGAGATTACCCATGTCTGGTTGAAGCAGGGACGGGAGATGGCGCGGGTCACATTGGCGGTTCGTTCCGACAACTGGCGGACCTGGTCCTCGAAACAGGTCCTGCCCGAGTGGCGGGGCGCCTGGACGGTCAAGGTCCTGGACCGGGCCGGCAACGAGCTGACCAGCATCTCCTTTGATCTGGAGTAACAGCCGGTTGCCGGATGGGGATGGAAACAGCGGCGGGGCGTCCATATCGGACGCCCCGCCGCATGTGTTTTAGAAGTGCAGTCGTGGTTATTTCTTGCGGGTTTTGCGGCCCTTGGCAGCGCGAGCTTTCGCCAGGTTGTCAGCCAGACCGCGGTCAATGGCCATCTGACGGCGTTTCTCGGAATAATTTTTTGCCGCCAGCGGCTGGGAGCGGGGGATGTCAAACTGTTTACGGTAATCTCCCGGCGTCATGTCGTGCTTGGTGCGCAGGTGGCGTGCCAGCGTTTTCATTCCTTCACCGCAGATCATGCAGTAGACCTTGTCGCGACCGAACGCTTTCTTGCGGGTGACCGCCGGAGCGTTTTCGTCGGCTTCGGCATTTTCTCCCACGGCAGCGAGGCCCTGCAGCGCCTTGTGGATTTCGGACAGGGAAACCACCATCTCTTCAGTTGACATGGAGCGGGAGGTTGCCTGGGCTTCGACCAGGTCTTTTGCCATTTGCAACAGTTCGGACATTGTTTTTCTCCTTCTTTATCAGTTTTTCTGCCATTGATTGATTGCAGAGTGGCAATACTAATACAATATCCAGGCTGTAAATCAAGTCTTTTTAGGCTTTTTGGTTGTTTTTTTCTTGAATTGGTTATAATTGCACCGTATCTTTTGGTTGTTCATCCCGATTAATTATATCCATCTCCAGGCATCTTGGAGTGAACGGCAATACATTGCCTCAACAGCGACGTTACGAGTGTACCTTCCGGGCCGTTCTCGGGTTCATAAGAAACAGATTCAGTGAGTATAATGGTTGTACGAACCCTGATTGAACATAAAGAGCAACAGACCCTGTCTTCGGTCGCGTGCCGGAGCAGCATGAGCCGTGGCCGAAAGGTCGAGGAAGATCCCTGTCCCGTTCGAACGGTTTTTCAGGTTGATCGTGATCGGATTCTTCATTGTAAAGCCTTCCGCCGACTTAAATATAAAACCCAGGTGTTCCTGTCCCCGGAAGGAGACCATTATCGCACCCGTTTGACTCATACTCTTGAAGTCTCGCAGGTTGCCCGAACAATTTCTCGCGCTCTTGGCCTCAATGAGGATCTGACCGAAGCCATTGCTCTCGGCCATGACCTTGGCCATACGCCTTTCGGTCACGCCGGGGAGAGGGTTCTTAACCGACTGGTTCCCGGCGGCTTCAAGCATGTCGGACAGAGTGTCAGGGTGGTCGAGGTTCTGGAAAAAGAAGGTCGAGGATTGAACCTGACCCGGGAAGTGATTGACGGCATTGCCCGTCATTCGAAGGGGAGCGGTCCGCTTCAGGCGCCTGAAGCGGCAGATCGCCCGGCGACCCGCGAAGGTGAGGCGGTTCGGCTGGCCGACATTATCGCCTACGTCAACCATGATCTTGATGACGCCCTGCGGGGAGGTCTGGTGCGTTCATCCGATATCCCGTCGGAGTTGACGGCGGTTCTGGGCCGGCGAAACAGTGAACGCATCGGTGTTCTGGTCGGTGACGTGATCAATACCTCTCTGAACGCCGGCGGAAAAATCGTGACCCTTTCGCCGGATCTTGCCGAAGCGGTGCTGGCGTTGCGGGACTGGCTGGACGAACATGTCTATCGTGCCCCTGGTGTTGATCGTGAATTTGACAAGGCGGCACGTATTGTCGAGGAGTTGTTCGGCTATTTCCTGGCCCATCCGGACCAGTTCGAGGTCTTCGGACATTCCCGGCGTCCCGACGAGCCGCTGGAAACGGCGGCGGCTGATTTTATCGCCGGCATGACCGACCGCTTTGCCTTGAATCTCTACCGTAAACTGTTTTTCCCCGTGCCCTGGAAACCTTTCTAAGGGTGCATAACTGCTTGGATTTTTGCTTGTTGTCGACTTGACACGGGGAATGTCGTGCGCTACCGTTGACCCATTGTCGGGGTTCTGTCGGCGATGACTGAAGAGAACCCGGCCGGAGAAGGGTGTATGGCGGGTTCAGAGTCCTTGAAATTGGTTGCGCATCGCGGTGGTTACGACCTGCTCTTTTCAGTCTCGGAGCTGGTTGAGATCGTTGCCGCCGATACCCTGCAGTGGGAAACTGACGATAATTCCGGGTTGCACGCCTGCCGTTTTCGTGGTGAACTGCTTGCGATGCCGGATTTTACTGATTTTCTCGGACAGCCCCCCGCGGAAGGGGCTATGAACAGTCATCTGCTGGTTGTCGCGGGGGAATTTGCCCCTTTTGGGGTGCTGATCGATGGCGTTTGTGGTATTTTCGCGGCAGACCGGTTTCGTTACCGTGATCTGCCGCCGATGTTGCGGGTTCCCGGGCGGCAGTGCTACATTCGTCTGGCCCTCTGGAAGGACAAAGTGTTGCTTTGTTGCGACGCTGCCGGGTTGGAGGCCTGTGGTCGATGATGAGTTCGGACGCCCGCCTGGCCCTGTTTGGTAAAAAGGGTGATGCTCTCGCCTGCCACGCCAACCTGATCGAGGCTGTTTGTGAACGGCCCACGGTTTTTGTTCTTCCCGGGATCCCTGGTGGTTTTGAGGGGATTTGCCTGTTTCGGGATGAACCGGTGCCGGTGCTTGCCCGACAACAGTTCTTTGATGGTTTGACCCTGCAGGGTGATGACCTTGCCATCTGCAGGTCCGAGATGGGGCTTGTTGCCGTTCCGGTTGCCGCCGGCGGCCGGATTGTTGAAATTGCCGAGGGGCGCATTGAAACATCCCGGGAAAATATATCTGAGTGCATGGCCGATTGTTTTATTTATCAGAATCTGAGATATCCGTTGCTGGATCTCGATAAATTGCTGCCGCAGTTGCAGCCCTGAGCCCGATGTGCCTGTGTTGACACAAGGAGGCATCCCATGAGTAAAAGGCTTTTGCTTGCCGATGACAGTATTACCATCCAGAAAGTTATCGGCATCACCTTTGCCAATGAAGACTTTCAACTTGACATTGTCGACAACGGAGATGCCGCCCTGCAGAAGGCGCGGGTCGATCGTCCCGATCTGATTCTGGCCGATGTCTACATGCCGGGTAAAAACGGTTATGAACTCTGCCGGGCCGTCAAGCAGGACCCCGGGTTGCAGGGTGTCCCGGTGCTGTTGTTGACCGGGACCTTCGAGCCGTTTGACGAAGACAAGGCCCGACAGGCCGGTGCGGATGACTGGATCTCCAAGCCGTTTGAATCCCAGGCCCTGATTGACAAGGTTGAAGAACTTCTGGCCACCGCCGCGATACCGGAAGCTGCGCCGGTTGCCCCGAGTGCTGCCGAGAGTATCGAACGCCCCGTGGTTGAGCCGGTTCGGGAGGTTTTCGAGCCCGCGGAGCCCGCGTCGGTCGATGTCGAACCGATTGTGGAGCTGGCTGAAGATGACCTCTGGGCCGAAGAAGATGCGTTTGACCTGGTCGAACCTGACACTCCGGTTGCCGATATCGTGTCGGCGACCGATGCCGGCTCCGAAGTGTCATCCGTTGCCGACGATGATGTCTGGGGGGCGGTTTCCTTCGACGAAGATGAATTGCTGACGACCCCGGTGGAAGAGGTGACGACCGGCTTGGGAGCAGAGGCTCCACAGGTTGAAACCACGGCCGTTGACGCGACCGACATCTGGCAGGATACCGAAGAAGAGATCTTTGACCTTGATGATGTTGACATTATCGATGAAGAGGACCTGCTGGTTGATGAGGCCGCCGTCACGGCGGAGCCGGTCAGCGGTTTCGATCAAGCGTTTGGGGCTCCTGACGTACAGCCCGCCGCCCCGGTGGCTGAGCCCGCCGCTCCGGTAGCTGAGCCCGCTGCCCCGGTGGCTGAGCCCGCCGCCCCGGTGGTTGAGCCCGCCGCCCCGGTAGCTGAGCCCGCCGCCCCGGTAGCTGAGCCCGCCGCCCCGGTGGCTGAGCCCGTTGCCCCGGTGGCTGAGCCCGTTGCCCCGGTGGCTGAGCCTGCTGCCGCTTCGATTGAGCCGACTTCGGTGGGTGACGATACTTTCCAGTTGTCTGACGACCTGCCTGAACAGGCTCCGGAGGTTGTTGAACCGGTCGCCCCCATCTCTGCGGATGAATTTACTGCTCCGGTCGAATCTTCCGCCGCTGTTGTCGAAGACCGGGTCGCGGCCCTGAGCGATGAGCAGCTTGAAGCCATTGTCGAGAAGGTCGCGTCAGCCGTTATCGAGCGTCTGGCGGGAACCATCCTCGAGAAGGTGGCCTGGGAGGTTGTCCCCGACCTGGCCGAGAACCTGATCAAGGAAGAAATCGGCAAGATCAAGGCTGCTGTTTAGGCCCGGACGAGTCATCGTGAGAAAAGTCCGCCTTGACGGCGGGCGTAGATATTGACGCTGGAAGTGGGGATTGCTAGAATCCCCACTTCTTTTTTCGAGGGCGCCGGCTTTTTCATTAACCTGAATCCGTGAGTTTCTGTTGGATGGAGAGTGCAAGTGCTTGGTCTGAATGGGATTGCCAAAAATCTGAAGCGCACCCATAGGTTCGCTGGTGATTTTTGGGAATCCCAGGCAGGCCAATGACTTGTGCTGTCCGCCGACAAGGAACTCACGGATTCAGGATTACTCTGCGTTGCAGACCCGCTTCGCTTGTGCGACGTAGCTGCCGCTACGCCTCCGCGCTCATTGGGCTGCGCCTTGATTTGATAAAAAATCCGACGCCTTGAGACGGTGGTGCGGATATGGGCCTGCCCAACGTTGTTGAACCTTTGCCGGCCGGCTTCAGGATTACTCCGCGTTGCAGACCCGCTTCGCTTGTGTGTGCGACCTGGCGAACGCTACGCCTCCGCGCTCATTGGGCTGCGCCTTGGATTGATAAGAAATCCGGCGCCTTGAGACTATCCTGGCCTGATCGTGTAATGTTGAAAAATTTCCAAGGCCGGTTGCAGGCCATGTAGAGAGGCTGTTGAAGATGGAAAAAAATCTGCCGAAAGGTTACGAACCTCATCAGGTCGAAGCGAAGTGGTATGCAGCCTGGGAAAGGGACGGTCGCTTTGCTGCCGACGAAAATTCCTCCCGTCCCTCTTACTCCATCGTCATTCCCCCGCCGAACGTCACTGGCGTGCTGCACATGGGGCATGCACTGAACAACACCCTGCAGGATATCCTCTGCCGCTGGAAACGGATGACAGGACACGAGGTTCTCTGGATGCCGGGTACCGATCATGCCGGGATCGCCACCCAGAATGTGGTCGAGAAGCAGCTCGCCGCTCAAGGGGATGATCGACACGACCTGGGGCGGGAAAAGTTCGTCGCGCGGGTCTGGCAGTGGCGCGAGGAGTCGGGCGGCCAGATCATCAACCAGCTTAAGCGGATGGGAGCCTCCTGCGATTGGCCGCGGGAGCGCTTCACCATGGATGAAGGCCTGTCGAAGGCGGTGCGCGAGGTGTTCGTCAGTCTCTACGAGGACGGCCTGATCTATCGCGCCAACCGCCTGATCAACTGGTGCCCGCGCTGCCACACCGCGCTCTCCGATCTGGAGGTCGAACACGACGACAAGCGGGGGCATCTCTGGCACCTGCGTTATCCGGTGATCGGCACCGACCGCTATCTGGTGGTTGCCACCACCCGGCCCGAAACCATGCTCGGCGACAGCGCGGTGGCGGTCCATCCCGAGGATGAGCGCTATGCCGACCTGGTCGGCAGGAAGGTGTTGCTGCCGCTGGTCAACCGGGAAATCCCGGTTGTGGCCGACGAATATGTCGACCGGGAGTTCGGTTCCGGAGCGGTAAAGATCACCCCGGCGCACGATTTCAACGACTTCGAGGTCGGCAAGCGGCACGACCTGGAGCAGATCAACATCTTCGACGCCTCCGGAGTGGTGAACGAGAATGGTGGACCTTACGCCGGTCTGGACCGGAACGAGGCCCGCCGGAAGGTTCTGGCCGATCTTGAGGCGCAGGGGCTGCTGGAAGGGACCGAGGATCACGCCCACGCAGTCGGCGAGTGTTACCGCTGCAGGACGGTGATCGAGCCCTACCTCTCCAAGCAGTGGTACGTCAAGGTCGGTCCGCTGGCCGCCGAGGCGATCAAAGCGGTCGAGGACGGGAGGACGAAGATTGTTCCCGCGCAGTGGGAGAAGACCTACTTCGAGTGGATGCACAATATCCAGGACTGGTGCATCAGCCGCCAGATCTGGTGGGGGCACCAGATTCCGGCCTGGTTCTGTGACGACTGCGGCGAGATCACCGTCAGCCGTGAAGACGCCACCGCCTGCAGCCACTGCGGCAGTGACAATATCCGTCGTGAAACCGATGTCCTCGATACCTGGTTTTCCTCGGCCCTCTGGCCCTTTTCGACCATGGGCTGGCCGGAGAAGACCGCCGCGCTGGAGAAATTCTATCCGACCTCCTGCCTGGTGACCGGTTTCGACATCCTCTTCTTCTGGGTCGCGCGGATGATGATGATGGGCCTCAAGTTCATGGGCGAGGTGCCCTTCAAGGAGGTCTATATCCACGCCCTGGTGCGCGACGCCCAGGGGCAGAAGATGAGCAAGAGCAAGGGCAATGTCATCGACCCGTTGACCGTGGTCGAGGAGTACGGGACCGACGCCTTCCGCTACACCCTGGCGGCCTTTGCCGCCATGGGCCGTGATATCAAGCTCTCCACCGAGCGGATTGCCGGTTACCGGAATTTTGTCAACAAGCTCTGGAACGCCAGTCGTTTCGCGCTGATGAACCTGGACGATTTTCAGCCGGCCGGAAAATCGTTGTCCGATCTGGATCTGTCGGCCGCCGACCAGTGGATTCTGACCCGGTTGAAGGAAACCGCCGAAGCGACCAACCGCGCCCTGGCCGACTACAAGTTCAATGACGCCGCCGGCACTCTCTATGCCTTCACCTGGCACCAGTTCTGCGACTGGTACATCGAACTGATCAAGGAGGATCTCTACGGTGAGGATGCACAGGCCCGGGAGCGGGTGCAGACCGTCCTCTACACCGTGCTGGAGCAGTTGCTGCGGCTGCTGCATCCCTTCATGCCCTTTGTCACCGAGGAAATCTGGCAGACCCTGCCGGGAGAGAGACCGCAACCGAGCATCATGCAGGCGGCCTATCCGGATGGTTCGGAACTGACGGCCGACTCCGGGCTGGCCGGACGGATGGAGCAGGTGATGGAGGTGATCAAGGCAATCCGCAATATCCGCGGTGAAATGGATGTCGCGCCGGGAAGGCTGGTCAACGCCGTGCTCGACTGCCGTGACCAGGCCGCCGCGGACGTGGTTGCCGAGGGAGAAAGCTATATCCGTTCTCTTGCCAAAGTTGATGAACTCCGCTACGGAGTGCAGGTCGAACGTCCCGCCCAGGCGGCGACCCAGGTTGCCGGAAACATTGAAATTCTGCTGCCGCTCGCCGGCCTGATCGATGTTGCCGAGGAGGAAAAACGGCTCGGCAAGGAGATTGCCAAGGTGCAGAAGGATGTCGATTTCTTCACCAAAAAACTCTCCAACGAAAAATTCGTCACCAATGCCCCGCCGCAGGTGCTGGAGAAGGATCGCGCCAAGCTGGCGGCCGCCGAGGAGAAACTCGGTATTCTCAGGCAGAGCCTGGAAAAGATTCAGGCGCTGAAATGAAATAAGGTCCACCACCTCATCCATCAAAAGGGGGCCGGGAGTCAAACTCCCGGCCCCCTTTTGATGAAAACTGGTGACGTCGCAAAAACTCATCATCGGCAGCGTTGCTGTGCCTGCACTCTCCTTTCCGAATACGCATTTGTTCCGGCATCGTAGACAAAATCCATAAATCTATTCAAAAGCAAGATCAGTTTTTTGAAAAAGTTTGTCATATTGGGGCGGTGAACGGTTTTCTGCTCAGACATAAACCAGCCTGGCGGCATCCAGGGTCGGTTCGCCATCCCAGCGGTAGGCGCACAGCACCCCGTCTTTGGCCACGCTGAAATCGACACAGGCGGCATTAGGCGCGAGCAGGCGGACCGGCGGTTCCATCCAGTAGTGGCCGAAGAAGACCGGTTTCTCCTCGCGCGGATAGATGTTCCGGCCGTTGCTCTTCAGGGGCAGCTCCGGGATGGCGGCGAGCTGACTCTCCGGCAGCATGGCGATCTCGCGGTAGCTGGCCGCGCTGCTCTGCCACCAGCGGGTGCGGATCTCGCGGCGATAGTGGCCGTCCTTGTCGTGGAAACCGTGTCCGGCGGGCAGTTCTATTTCCGACCCCTTGAGCAGAGTTTCAGCGCAGACGTGTTCCGGGGTGCCCGGTGTGGCCGACTGCAGCAGGAAGGCGTCATCGAGCTGGAAGCTACTTCTCATTCCGCCCCTGCGTTCCAGGGCTTGGACCAGCCGGCCATCCCATTCGGCATGCACGGCGCGCACGCCGTCCAGGTCCAGGAACAGGGGCAGGGTTCTGAACCAGGCCAGTGTTTCCGCCAGGAGCTGCGGCCGGCCGGAGAACTCGTCCAGGAAACTGCGGTGCTGGCGGTTGTTCTTCGCCGTGTGCGGCCGCAGCGGCTCGCCCGTTTCCGGGTGGCGGCTGTGGTAGCAGAGGGCGTTGTACTCGTGGTTGCCCATCACCGCTCGGGCCGAGCCGGCGTCGACCATGGCACGGACCAGGTTCAGCACCGCGATGTTGTCCGGCCCCCGGTCGATGAAGTCTCCGGTGAACAGTACCGTCCGCTGTGGATGTTGGAAGCTGCCGTCCCGCCTGGTGTAACCGAGTTTCTTCAACAGGGCGATCAGCTTGTCGGCATGGCCGTGAATATCGCCGATGATGTCGCAGCCGGCCAGTCCTGAGCCGCTCATAAGGTTCTTCCGGCATGGATGAGAAGAGGGGTGAGGGATTGCAACAACGGCCTCCTTTCAGGTTCCGTCGATGGCGACGGTTTGAATCTGCTTGGGGTGAAAAAAATCCTTCAGCGGTCCTTTTCGGTTTTTCCGCAGTTCAGCGACCTCACCTCGGAAGAGGAACTTTTCGACCTGAGTTTCAAACACCCGGGGGCTCCGTTGGCAGAACATCCTTTAACCGCCTTTGATGACAGAAAGAAGAACCTTGCATGACCATCTATAGTTGAGCGGTGCGACAGTCGGTGTCGCATGGAGCGGTCGATTTGGGAAAGATGCCTTCTGCGACGTGAAGATTTTAAGTCTCCCGGTAGATTTGGGAGAGGCGCCCTGCGATCTCACGAAACTCCCGGCGTAGCGCTGCAGGACCCAGCACCTCGACCTGGTCGCCGAACCCGAGCAGCCACCAGCGCAACTGGTGGCTGTCAAGGACGGTCGCTTCAAGGAGGATTCGGTCGTCCTTGGCGGCGGTGATGGTCTGGTCTTCACTGAGACGGCGCTCTTCGAGATGGCGGGAGATTTCGGCGGCGAAGCGGGCGCGCAGGCGGATGGTTTTACCTTCTTCGATCGGCCACTCGAAGCGGCCGGCGCGGATGTGCCGGTCGAGATCGAACCCGGCCGGACGTTCGACGGGCTGTTCCAGCCGTTCCGTCGTGACGAAGCGGTGCAGGGCGAAGTGGCGGACATCCTCATAGCCGTCGATCCGGGCCACCAGGTAGATGACCGCGTCGGAGAAGACCAGCCCCAGGGGATGGAACAACAACTTCTTCTCCCGGTTGTCGACCGCCGCCCGGTAGTTGCCGCTGAAACAGCGGTCGCGGAACAGGGCCTCGGTAATTACGTCAAGGACCTGCTCCGGGATGTCGGGCGGCAGCAGCGGCTGGGTGCGCGAAACCAGCTTGACCTTCTCCGGCCAGCTGCTGTGGCCACTGTCGGACAGCTCGTCGAGAATGGAGGCGGCACGCCTGAAATGCCCGTCCAGGCTACGCACGCACTGGCCGGGGAGCATGCGGAGCATGAAGGTTTCGACCATCCGCAGGGTGAGGGCCGCGCTGCTGTCCATGCCGGGGACATCGAACACCTCGGCATCCTGCTGCCAGGACCAGCCGGAGGGTTTGCGGCCGTCGGTCACCAGGGGAAACTCGCGCGAAAGCTTGTCGAGGTCGCGCTGAATGGTACGCCGGGTGGTGGTGTACCCTCGGGAGTCGAGCCGTTGTTCGATTTCGGAGGTACTGACGCGCCGCGGGTAACGCGGGATCATGCGCAGCATCTGCCAGTGGCGCAGCAGGGTTTCCATCCGTTTTCTCCTCGGCAAAGATGAGACGACATCAGGGCGACAGGTATTGTCGCATCAAGAATTGGGGGGTGTCCAGTTTAAGTCTGCAGACAGAGTTGAAAAACCGGGATAAACGCCATGCCTGGCCCTGATCCGGCGAAGTTCTTTCCGGCTTGTACTCTTCATTCGGCATGACAACCGATTCCGGGCGTTGTCACCCGGCCTGGGTGGTGTGCAGGATATCAATCAGGTGGGAGCGAATGGCGATGCTGTCACCCAGTTTGAGGACTTTGTCGGCGGCGTTTTCGGCCGTGGGCAGGTCGAGGTCACGCAGAAAAGCCTTGGTGCGTGGAATGAAGGGCGCCGGCATCGAGAATTCGCGCAGGCCGAGACCGACCAGGGCCAGCAGGTTGAGTGGATCGGTCGCCATTTCTCCGCAGAGACACAGCCCCTTGTCGTGTTCGGCGGCGACTTCGCAGATGCAGCGAATGGCCTGCAGCACCGCCGGATGCAGTGGATCATAATACTTGTTGACCAGCGGATTGTTGCGGTCGGCGGCGAGCAGATACTGCACCAGGTCGTTGGTTCCGAGGGCGAAAAAGTCGACCAGTTCCGCGAGCTGGTGGGCGATATGGATTGTTGCCGGGACTTCGATCATGACTCCCAGCGGCATGTTTTCGGCGAAGGGAATGCCTTCTTCACTGAGGGTCTGCTTCGCCTGGCTGACCACCGCCCGACAGGCCTTGACCTCTTCGATACTGGAGATCATCGGGAACAGCATCTTCACCGGGCCATGGATGCCGGCCATCAGGATTGCCTCGATCTGGGTGCTGAAAATGTCCGGGTTGTCGAGCGATACGCGCACCGACCTCCAGCCCATGAACGGATTGTCTTCGGCGGGCGGGGCAAAATAGGGCAGCACCTTGTCGCCGCCGATATCAAGGGTGCGGATGGTGATCGGCTGACCGGCAAAGCCTTCCACGACCTTGCGGTAAAGGCGGTACTGGTCCTGCCGGTCGGGGAAGTCCCCGCGTGCCATGTAGGGGAACTCGGTCCGGTAGAGGCCGACGCCGGAGGCCCCGTTGCGCAACGCGACATCGACATCGCTGACCAGGCCGATATTGGCCCGCAGGGTGATACCGGTGCCGTCCCGGGTGATCGCGGGCAGGTCGCGCAGGCCGTCGAGTTTGTGCAGCTCGCGGTTGCGGTCTTCCTCCAGGCGGCGATATTCCTCGACAATGTGTTCGGCCGGCCGGATGTAGAAGGTTCCCGAGTTGGCATCGAGAATGACCGGGGCTTCCGGTTCCAGTTTCCGCAGCAGCCCTTTGACTCCGACCAGGGCCGGGATGCCGAGCGATTTGGCCATGATGACCGCGTGCGAGTTGTTTTCACCGGCCTCGGTGACGATACCGAGGATCTGTTCATGGTCGAGGGCCGCCATGTCGGAGGGCAGCAGTTCCCGGGCGACGATGACCCCCGGCGTCTTCAGATGCAGGGACTGTTGTTCGTGGTCCACCAGGCTCGCCAGGATCCGTCGGCCGATGTCGTCCATGTCGGCGGCGCGTTCCCGCAGGTAGGCGTCTTCCATGTTGCTGAAGGCAGCCAGGTAGTCGCCGACCACCTTTTTCAGGGCATAGGGAGCGCTGTGTCCCCTGGCGATTTCGCCGTCCAGTTTGTCCAGGAAACTGCGGTCCTCGAGGATCATCAGGTGGGTATGGAAGATGGCGGCATCCTCGTCGTTGAGCCGTTCGCTCACCCGTTTCTCCAGAAACAGGGTCTGGATACGGGTTTTTTCCAGGGCATCATGCAGCCGTTGCCGTTCCTGTCGCGGGTCGATGCCGTCTTCATCGAGAATGTCGGTAAAACCGAGGCGTTCATCGAGCAGATGGGCAGGGCCGATGGCGACTCCCGGGGAGGCGACTTGTCCCTTGAGGACCGGATGGGGCTCCTTTTCCGGTTCCTGTCTGTTTTCCTCTTCCTCGATTCCCGGCAGCATGTCTCCACGGGCCTGCAGGGTGTCGAGCAGGCGGGCATTGACGACGATGGAGGCAACCTGGAAGGCAATGGTCGACAGGGCGCTGATTTCTTTTTCAGTGAAGTCGCGCCGTTCGGTGGTCTGGATGACAATCACCCCGAGCGGCTGCCTGCGGTCGAACAGCGGGATGCCGAGAAAGGAGTGGTAGCGCTCTTCGCCGGTCTCGGCGAAGTACCGGTAGCGGGGATGGGATTCCGGCTCCTGGATCGATACCACCCGTCCTTCGTCGACGGCCAGTCCGGCCAGGCCTTCATGGACGCCCATGCTGACCTTGCCGACGGCGCCGGCCGCGAGCCCGCAGGTAGCACGCAGCCGCAGCGTGCGCTGGTCGTCATCAAGCAGATAGATGGAACAGACTTCGGACTTCATTCGTCGCGCGACCAGGGAGACGATATTGGTCAGGGTTTCGTCGAGGTCGTGCGACTGAAGGATGAGAGCGCTGATATCTTCGAGGGTGCGCAACCCGAGTTGTTCCGGCATGGTCTGTTCCCGCTGTCAGGGTGTTGAAACGTCAGGTTCCCCGGGTTGAGCAAAAATGTCCGGATGCCAGGCGTCCGCCCCCCCAACGGCATAAGGCGTACCGGAAGGTACGTCGTTGACGCGGGGAAGGTGGCCGCAGATGGGTGTTTTTCATCAGACGGCTGAAATTGTGTCCCATGATAGCCAATCACTCGCTGAAACGGCAAAAAAAAACGCCGCCCGGGGGAGAGAGGTCCCGGTGCGGCGTATAAAGGGGCAGGAGTTTTTGTATCAGTCCTTGGAATCCCCGACATGTTGACAAATTTACTAAGCAATCGGCGTGCCAACATTAATTTTGTGTCGGGCCGGCGGGTTGTGGCCTGTTTTTGCCTGTTTTTGTGGCTGAAACTGGCGAAAACGGCTGATTTTCACCGCACCCTGTTCCGGGGAGGATGTCGCCACGGGGCGTTGGTCGTCATTTCGACATCTGCGTTCAGTGGTAAGACCATTTGGTGGTGTGCCGCTGCTGACACACTGTGCAGGGTTGGTGTGTCAGCCGGGTCTCAGTTGTTTCCATTCAGCATGAATTTGCTGCTTCCGGTATGACCAATTGTCGCGGCCGGTACCGGTGAACGGGCTACAGGCCGTTGGAGTTCAGTTGTCTGGGGTGCCGTCAGGAGTCTGACGGCCGGTTGCGGAATTTGCCGACTTTTTCACTGAAATGACAGGCGGAGAGATGCCCGGGAGCCTGCTCTTCGAGAGCGGGCTCCTGTTGGCTGCAGATCTCTTCGGCATAGGGGCAGCGGGGATGAAAGGTACAGCCGCTCGGTGGTGAGATGGGGGAGGGGACTTCTCCTCTGAGATGGTGCGGTTTGCGTTTCCGTTGCGGGTCAGGCTCGGGAATGGCGTTGAGCAGGGCTTCACTGTAGGGATGCCGCGGTGCCCGGTAGATTTCGATGGCCGATGCCAACTCGACGATGCGGCCGAGGTACATGACCGCGACCCGGTCGCTGATGTGCTCGACCACTGCCAGGTCATGGGCGATGAAAAGATAGGCCAGGTTGAATTCCTTCTGGATATCGCGCAGCAGGTTGATGACCTGGGCCTGGATCGACAGGTCGAGGGCCGAGACCGGTTCGTCGGCGATGATCAGCTTCGGTTGCACCGCCAGCGCCCGGGCGATGCCGATCCGTTGACGCTGCCCGCCGGAGAATTCGTGAGGATAGCGCGACAGATGCTCGGGACGCAGGCCGACCCGTTCGGCAAGGTCGGTGACGGCTTCCGACAGTTTGCCGTTGGTGACCAGACGATGCAGTTTGAATGGCTCGGCGAGGATGTCGAAGACCTTCTTGCGTGGGTTCAGCGAAGAGAAGGGGTCCTGGAAAATCATCTGCAGATCGCGCCTGATCGGCCGCAGCTGGCGCTGGCTCAGGGTGGCGATATCCTGCCCCTGAAAACGGATCTCACCCTGATCGGGGTCGATCAGACGCAGGATCAGGCGCCCGGTGGTTGATTTTCCGCATCCCGATTCTCCAACCAGTCCCAGGGTTTCGCCGGGGAAAATCTCGAAACTGATGCCCGCCACCGCCTGCAGTTTCCGCACCGGACCGCCGAGCGGACCCCCCTTGACGGTAAAGGATTTTCGCAGATCACTGACTTTCAGCAGCGGTGTTGTCATTGGTTCCTCCAGCAGCGTGCCCAGTGGCCGGGTTCGACCTCCCGCAACGGCGGACAGCCTTCGGCGCAGGGGCCGAAAGCTTCCGGGCAGCGGTCCCTGAAACTGCAGCCGGCCGGCAGGTTGCGGACGTCGGGAACCTGGCCGGGAATCGGATCGAGCCGTTCGCGTACTTCCCCGAGACGGGGAATGCAGGACAGCAGGCCGCGGGTATAGGGGTGCAGTGGATTGCCGAACAGGGATGTGGTGGTGGCGGTTTCGACAATCAGGCCGGCATACATGATCGCCACCCGGTCGGCGTTTTCAGCCACCACGCCGAGGTCGTGACTGATCAGCAGGGTCGCCATGTCGCGGCTGCTTTTCAATTCGGCCAGCAGGTCCATGATCTGCGCCTGAATCGTGACATCGAGGGCAGTGGTCGGCTCGTCGGCGATCAGCAGTTGCGGGTCGCAGGCCAGGGCCATGGCGATCATCACCCGCTGGCGCAGCCCGCCGGAGAGTTGATGCGGGTAGTCCAGGAGTCGTTGCTTCGGTTCGGGAATACCGACCTGCTCAAGCAGCCTGGCCGCGGCGGCGGTCGCTTCCCGCCGGTTCATGCCCCGGTGCAGGCGCAGCACTTCGAAGATCTGGTCGCCGACCCGGAAAACCGGGTTGAGCGACGTCATCGGTTCCTGGAAGATCATCGCGATCCGGTTGCCGCGAATACGCCTGATTTCCTCCTCGGGGAGCAACAGCAGATCTTCCCCGGAAAACTCGATCCGGCCTTCGGCGATCCGGCCCGGTTCGGGAACCAGGCGCAGGATCGAGAGGGCGGTCATCGATTTTCCGCATCCCGATTCACCGACCAGGGCCAGGGTTTCCCCGGCATCGATGGTGATGTCGATGCCGTCGATGGCCTTGAGCGTCTCCGGTCCGGAGTGGAAATAGGTTTTCAGATTGTGAATCTCAAGCAGGCTCGGCATGGCGGGTCCGGAAGCAACGGGGATGCGGGGCATCGTTAGTGGAATGGTCTGCCATTCCAGGTAGTAAGGACTTTACACGCTCATTCCCGGGGGGTCAACCGCGCCGGCGACGGAGTCGGTTGTGAAACCTTCGCTTGACGAAAAAATGCCTTGGGGTAGAGTAGTGCTTTCAATGCCATTGCCAACCCGTTTCCCCGAAGGAGAATCCGATGAGTGAACAGTTCAAGGCTTTCTGGATCACTGAGACCGAACCGAAAAAATACAGCCGCGAAGTTGTTGAGCGCGGTATCGACGACCTGCCCGCGGGAGATCTGCTGGTGCGGGTGCGTTATTCGTCGCTTAATTTCAAGGATGCCCTTTCCTCTGTCGGCAACAAGGGTGTGACCCGCAAGTTTCCACATACCCCGGGTATCGATGCCGCCGGCGAGGTGGTCAGTTGCGCAGACGGTCGTTTTCAGCCCGGCGACCAGGTGCTGGTGACCGGACATGATCTGGGCATGAATACCGCCGGAGGATTCGGTCAGTACATCCGGGTTCCTTCCAGTTGGGCGTTGCCGTTGCCGGCGGGACTGACCCTGGCGGAAAGCATGATCCTCGGTACCGCCGGGCTGACGGCCGGGCTTTCGGTGCAGGCGCTGGTTGGCGCCGGAGTTGTTGCCGATGCCGGCGATATCCTGGTCACCGGGGCGACCGGCGGCGTCGGTTCCCTGGCGGTGGCGATTCTGGCGGCGGCCGGTTACCGGGTTGTCGCCTCGACCGGCAAGCAGAGCGAACATGATTTCCTCAAGAGCCTGGGCGCCGCCGAAGTCATCAGCCGTGAGGCGGTGACCGAGAACTGCGAGCGGCCGATGTTGTCCGAACGCTGGGCGGGGGCGGTCGATTGTGTCGGTGGCACCACCCTGGCGGCGGTTCTCAAGGCGACCTGCGCCGGCGGCAGTGTCGCCTGTTGCGGTCTGGTCGGATCACCCGACCTGCCGATCAATGTTTTCCCCTTCATTCTGCGCGGCGTCAGCCTGTTCGGTATCGATTCGGCCGAATGTGACGATCAGCGCCGCGCTCGGGTCTGGACAAATCTCGCCGGAGAATGGAGGCCGGCCCGGCTCGGCGAGTTGAGCCGCGAGGTCGGGCTTGACGGACTGGGCGCGGAAATCGACAAGATGCTCAAGGGAGAGTCTCACGGCCGGGTGCTGGTGAATCTCGATCTGTAGTCTGAATCAGGTTAATAAAAAAGCCCCGGAGCATCTGCTCCGGGGCTTTTTGTTCGACCTATGCTTTGTCAACGCTCAGATTTTGCGCACGCCGCTGGCCTGAGGGCCTTTCTGCCCTTCGGTGACATCAAAGCTCACGCGCTCGTTTTCGGCGAGAGTCTTGAAGCCGTCACCTTCGATCTGGGAAAAGTGAACGAAAACGTCCGGGCCATTGTCCTGCTCGATGAAACCGAAACCCTTCGCTTCGTTGAACCACTTCACGGTACCTTCAGCCATTGTGAATCTCCTTGTGTCCCGTTCCGGGACATTTTCTTTGCGGTGCGGCCTTGCGTTGCTGATAAATAAAAACCGCCCAGCCAAGAAGGTCTGCGCGGTCGATTCCTCATCGATGAGCTTTTGAACCTGTTCAGCAATAAAACCAGCACACTGTTTACACTTGGAACGAACACTAGCATGGGGTGCGTGTCGATGGCAAGGTTTTTTTTCGACCTGGATCGGTGATGAACTCGACTTTGATCCAGATTCGAGTTTTCAGCCGTTTCCGGAGCCGACCAGACCCTGGCGCAGGGAACGCAGTTTCTGTTTGACGCGACGCATGTTTTCGGGCCCGCAGCGGATCAGCATTTTCTGCCCGGCGGAGAGGCTCTCCAGTCCCGGGTTGACGAATTTAAAGCGGCGGACGTGGCGGATGACCTTGATCGGCTGCACCGGCTCGGGGGTGCTGAGCAGATGATCGATAACCTGGATCAGGCGGTCGTTGAAATAGCCGCTCCGGTTGCCGGTCTGGCGGTAGGCCTGCTGGAAAAGGGGGTAGAGACCGCGGTAGATATGCAGCAGGACGGTATCGGGAACCGCCTCGAAAAGTTCGACGTAGGGGGTGTAGCGCCCGGCGTTGGTCTTGTCGATCAGCTGTTCATCGCCCTGACCGATGGTGATGAAGCCCGGTTTCGGCGGGCGTAGGGGCAGGTGCTGACGGGGAATGGTGGTTTCGGGGAGATTGTCGATGGTAACAACCAGTTTCTGGATGAAGTGGTTGAGGATCAGCAGTGAACGCAGTCGCTGGTTCCGAACCAGTTGCGTGACGCGTTCCTGCAGGTAGCCGTCGGTCTGTTCGAGATTGTTCGGGAAGGGGGGCTCCGTCGGCCCATCTCCCTTGACCTCTGAGGGTTTTTCCGGCAACGCGACCGGATGACGGGGCGGCAGGGGGTGACGTTCCGGCGGCTTGCTGTTGTCGGCGCTCCGGTTTTTCTGCGGTGCTGCCGGCTGGACTCCGGTCTGCAGCCCCGCGTCCAGATGGTCGCCGTATTTGTCGTAGAGGGACCAGCCGCCGTAGAAGGCGAGCAGCAGGACCAGCAGGGCGATGGCAAAGGTTTCGAGTTTCATGAGGTCAGGTCATTGTCTCTCTGGTTGAATTCCGCATCGCTTCGTCCTCAGCTTAGGGGAAGAACGGCACAACGTCAAACCTTCTTCGTAACCCATGTTTTTGCCGTGGTCATGTTCGCCGGGTCCTGCTAGACTCTTAAAATTATTTCGCGGCGGCAGTGCTGGAGATTCCCTCCGTCTTTTTTATCCAATCTCTCGATGTCGGGCAACGGTTTCGATGCAGACGAAAATCTGGTATCTCAAGAAAGCCGAACTGTTCAAGGGATTGAGCGAAGCCCAGATGACCGAGCTGGCCGCCAACAGCGCCATGTTGCGTTGTCAGCGGCGCCACCGGTTTTACTTTGCCGATGATGACAGTGACAGGGTCTATCTGGTCAAGGAGGGGAAAATCCGTCTTGAGCGGACCAACGAGGATGGTCGGGAGATTCTGCTCGATATTCTCGGTCCGGGTGAGATTTTCGGTGAGCTGGCGCTGGCTGATGAAGGAACCCGCAGTCACAGCGCCGAGGCCATCGAGGAGAGCCTGGTCTGCAGCTTCGAACGTGACCGGTTTCTGGCTATCCTGCAACGCAATCCCGAGCTCGCCTTCCGGGTGGTCAAGCTGATCGGTTTCAGGTTCCGCCAGCTTGAAGCCCGCTTCGAGGATCTGGTCTTCAAACCTCTCGCCGAACGCCTCTGCTTCACCCTGGAGCAGCTCGCCGGGCGTCACGGCATCGCCGACCCATCCGGCGGGGTGCGTCTGCCGCTGACCCAGAAGGATCTGGCCACCCTGATCGGCGCCTCGCGTGAAGCGGTCGCCGAGGAACTGGCCCGTCTCAAACGCGCCGGCCTGGTGCAAACCGGCTACCGCTCGCTGCTGCTGCCTCATCCCGACCGTCTCTGCTGAACCGTTGTCGGCGACGCGGAGGGCTGCGGAAGAGTTCCGCAGCGCGCCCCTTCCTGGCACTTCCAGTCCCAGCCCTCATCTTGCAGATTGTCATCCCGGTGATATTCTTTTTGCTCTCGACCGATCGAGAATGAAAATCTGCTTCAACAACTGTGGTTGGCACAGTGAAGCCCACCTACCCGTGAAAAAGGAGCAAGCAGATGAAAAGAACGCAGATGTTTTTTGTTGCCCTGGCAGTTGTCGGCCTGGTTGCCGGTGTCGCGATGTCGGTCTTTGCCGGCGGCATGGCTAAACCGGCTGCGGAAGGCAAGGCGGTCTGGGAGTACATTCACCAGGCGGACCCCTACCAGCAGTGGCCGCTTTTTCCCGGCAAGGGCAAACTGTACAAGGGACGCCATCCCCATGGTGCGTTTCTGACCACCTATGTCAGTCCCGATGCCAAGGACGCCATTGCCGCCAGGGCCGGCATGTTGCCGAACGGTGCCTTCGTGGTCAAGGAAAACTACACGCCGGAGAAGAAACTCGCCGCGGTGACCGTCATGTACCGGGTCAAGGGCTATGACGCCGAGGCCGGAGACTGGTACTGGGCCAAGTATGCGCCGGACGGCAAGGTCCTCAAGGACGGCAAGGTCAAGGGCTGCATCCAGTGTCACCAGGCGGTGATCAGCAATGACTGGATCTTTACCGGTCCGGTTAAGTGATTAAAAGGCCCGGAGCCCCGCTCCGGGCTTTTTGTTGAGGGCGCCGGCTTTTTCATCAACTCTGCGTTGCAGACCCGCTTCGCTTGTGCGACGTAGCTGCCGCTACGCCTCCGCGCTCATTGGTCTGCGCCTTGATTTGATAAAAAATCCAGCGCCTCGAGACGGTGGTGCGGATATGGGCCTGATCAACGTTGTTGCACCTTTGCCGGCCGGCTTTTTCATCAACTCTGCGTTGCAGACCCGC